>DAOVZA010000106.1 GCA_030635405.1 Desulfocapsa sp. | reverse complement strand
GGAGTGCATCTTATGGGGGTAAATCCTGGAAGTTATTTTGATGGGATGCAAAGCAGTGTCACAAATCATGATATTATGCTTGGTACTGTTAAATCCTTTGTTTTTGCAATACTCATCGTCTGGATTTGCACAGGGCGCGGCTATTTCGTGCACCAGATCAGAGGAGTGGGTTTTGGAGCCAGAAGTGTTTCAAAGGTGACGACTCAGGCCGTTGTGCTCTCATCAATATCGGTACTGATTTTTGACTATCTACTCACGGCTATCCTCATATGAAAGGCGTTAGAATAGAATTTAAGGGGGTTGAGAAATCCTTTGTTCGAGATGACGGCAGTAGGCAGGTTATTTTGAATAAGGTGGATTTTTCCATACCCGCAGGAGAAACCACAGTTATTGCAGGTGGTAGTGGACAGGGAAAAAGTGTTACTTTGAAGCTCATACTTGGACTTATGCGGGCAGATGGCGGCCAGATATTTGTTGGAGATGAAGAGACCACTAATGTTCGAGGAAATAAATTAAAAGATTTACGAACACGGTTTGGGGTACTTTTTCAGGGTGCTGCTCTTTTTGATTCAATGACGGTGTTTGATAACGTTGCGCTTCCTTTAAGGGAGCGAACGAAAAAAACAGAAGTTGAAATTAAAGAACAGGTTTTGTCCAGTCTTGAACAGTTAGAACTTCTTGGTCATGAGAATAAATATCCGGCTCAACTCAGTGGCGGTATGAAGAAAAGAGCAGGCCTGGCAAGAGCTTTACAGTTGAAGCCAGAGATAATGCTTTTTGATGAACCAACCACAGGCCTTGATCCTGTTATGACCCAGGAAATTTATCAGCTTTTTGCAAGAACTCAGGAAAAGATCGGTTACACATCGATTATCGTTAGCCATGATATCCCAAAAGTCTTTAATCTTGCAGATCAGGTGATTGTTTTAAATGATGGGGAGATGGATGTGTTTCCATCACCTGAAGCTATACAGTGGTCATCAAAACCCCATATTCGTCAGTTTGTAAAAACCACAATGGGTGAAATTTATCAGAGTCATTTGGTGGAAAAATGAAAAACAGCGTTGAATTTGTAGTTGGCATATTTATGATTGCAGGTTTTGCCGCCTTTGGCTATCTGGCCTTGCAACTTGGTGAGGTTTCACTTTTCAGCGACAGCAAAAATTATACTGTTATTGCTCAATTTGATAATATTGCTGGAGTTAAAAAGGGTGCATCGGTACAAGTTTCAGGTGTGGTTGTCGGGAGCGTATCAAAAATATGGCTTGATGAAGATGACCTTGCAAATGTTGCACTGGAAATTGCAAAAGAAGTTGAGCTGACCATTGATTCCATGGCATCGGTTAAATCACAGGGACTGATTGGGGATAAGTTTATCGCATTAAGTCCTGGTGGCGATGAGGAATTATTTACAGATGGTGGGGTGATAACGGATACAGAGTCCTCAATGGATATTGAATCCCTTATAAGTAAATTCGCATTTGGTGATGTCGAGTAGTGTGAAATAAATTATAAAATTATAACATGCATCCATTTATTAAAAATATCATACTTTTAATATTCCTGTTTTTTATGTTCAGTTGTTTTGGCTGTGCGCAGAAGAAAAGTCCTGGAGTCGTACAGGATATGGCCGGTCAGCAACTGGATGGGTTGATGGATGAAATGGATCTTCTCCTCGACGATGATTTTTTGGACGATGAATCTATTCCAGAAGATGTTTACTATGATCCATTTGAACCAGTGAACAGATTTTTCTTTGAGTTTAACGATAAAGTATATTATCTGGTTTTGAACCCACTTAACACTGTTTATAGCGCAGTTATTCCCTTTGATATACGATTTTCCATTGGCAACTTTGTTGCTAACCTTTCAGCCCCTGTTCGATTGCTCAATACACTTTTACAGCTGAAGTTTGCTGATTCTGGAATTATTTTGTCAAGATTCCTGATTAATTCAACACTTGGCGTGGCTGGTTTTGGCGATCCTGCTCTTCTCGAGTTTGGCCTTGAACCCAAACAGGAAGATTTTGGGCAGACTCTTGGCTATTGGGGAGTTGGCGAAGGTATGTATCTCTGTCTTCCGATTATCGGACCATCAAATGTCAGGGATCTAGTAGGTTTTACAGCGGATGCCTATACGCATCCCATGGTATATTATGTTGATGAATTTGCAGTCACAGCTGGGTATTACGTGGAGAGCAGAGTTAATCTGTTGTCTTTGAATCCTGAAGTTTATGAAGATCTGAAAAAGTATTCATTGGATCCATATATTTCCATGCGTCAGGTCTATCTTGAGTATCGTAGAAAAAAAATAAATGATACCGGCTTAGAATACAAAAGTGATAATGAATTATAAGTTTAATTTTAGAATGGATACAACCTTATATGGTTATTAAACGATTACTACTCTTACTGTTAAGTGTTCTTCTTCTTGCTGGCCAACCGGCAATAGCATCTCCTGGTCCAACTGAAGTATTGCGGCCAACTCTTGAAGGAATGATTGAGATTATAAAGGACCCAGCCTTTGCAGGTTCTGAAAATAAGGATCCAAGGCGGGAAAAAGTTATGTCCATCGCTGCTCAAGGGTTTGATTTCACGGAGATGTCAAAGCGTGCATTGGGAAAGACGTGGAGAAAACTCGATATAAGTCAAAAACAGCATTTTGAAGAGCTTTTCACTAAACTTTTAGAGAATGCCTATATTGGAAAACTTGAAGGTTATTCCGGACAGGAAATCATTTTTAAAGGCGAACGTATTAAGGGAAAAAAGGCAGCTGTTGCAACGATCGTTAAAAATAGTGGTACGGTACCTTTTTCTGTCAGTTATGTGATGTTACATAATGATATAGGCTGGCAAGTGTATGACCTGAATATTGAAGGTGTGAGTTTTCTTAGAAACTACAGGGAACAGTTTAAATCCATCCTGAGAAAAGAAAAATTTCCTGGACTGGTGAAGGTGCTTGAAGAAAAAAATGCTTCATTCAATATAAAGGGTATAAAGTAGTGGAATCATTTTTGGATTCTCTTTGTATTGATGACGAAGAAGCATGCCAAAAACTTAGTGATTTGCTCACTGATAAGAAATTGGCAGTGGGAGAAGTACTTTTTGATTACAATGATTCAGCCGATGATTTCTATTTTTTAAGAGAAGGCAATCTTGCTGTATATAAGTTTACCGGTTTTCTTGAGAAAATGCAGGTAATTGCGTTGCTGGATCCAGGTTCTTTTGTAGGGGAAGGAGCCATTCTGCAACAGCATAAGCGAAATACAAGAGTGACTGCAATTAAGGATAGTCAACTTTCAGGTATCAGCCATAAGCAATTCCTGGATTATCAAAAAAGATATCCCCAGAGTGCAAATCAGGTACTCGAATATTTCCTTTCCATTGTTAGTTTGCGTCTTGAAAAGACATCTGAACGTCTTGCCCGTATTTTATAGATCGTCTAACCATTAGATTTTCATTGTTTTTATAATCATTTAAGAGAGTGAAATTTTTTTCTAGCCATTCTTGTGAAAATTGGGTATTTTTGTCAGTTTCGTTTGCACGACTGATCCTGTGAGTTGCGGAGGCAATATGGAAATCCTACTTACTGAAAGTATTGCAAATAAAAAGAACCTGACAATTAACGAATCGTTTACAATTTCAGGTAGTTATCATTTGCTGGGTGTTGACGTGGACGCTGATTTTCTAATAAGTCAGGAAAAAGCTGATGTCTATAGCCTGAAGGGAAGTTTTAAGGCTATGGTTGATTCAAGCTGTGATCGCTGTGGTAAAACGGTCAAACTTAAGGTTGATGAGCACTTTTTTTATCAACTGAGAGTAGAAGAGGAACCTCAAATGGTTTCTGATTACAACTGTAGCGATGAAGATTGTGATGTAGTATATCTTTCAGAACCTGTTATTGATAGTAATGATATCCTGAAAGAGCAGCTTTTACTTGCCTTGCCAGCATCTGTTTTATGTGTTGAAAAATGCAAAGGCCTATGTGATCGTTGTGGTGTTAACTTAAATGAAAAGCAATGCAAATGCAGGGAGACAAATGAAAATTCTCCCTTTGCAATATT
The DNA here is from genome assembly GCA_030635405.1 of Desulfocapsa sp. The sequence goes on along the minus strand of DAOVZA010000106.1, from coordinate 2,906 downwards.
GAAACAATTACAAAAACAAAAAAACTAGACAACTCTTGTCACTAACGTGGCGTTGTATTTATCGGAGGATATATCATGGCTTTGCCAAAAAGAAGACATTCCCGCTCTCGTACCAGAAAAAGAAGATCACATGATGCTTTAACAGCACCAGGAATCAACAAATGTTCAGAATGTGGCGAGCCTAAAATGCCCCATCGTATTTGCCCAAGCTGTGGTATGTACAAGGGACGTTCGGTTTATAGTCTGGACGCTGAAATAGAGTAGGACATAACTATGCGTATTGCCTTGGATGCCATGGGGGGTGACCATGGACCTGATGAGCAAATAGCCGGGGCAATACAAGCTTTAGAAGAAACTGATCTGAAGCTAACCCTGGTCGGGGATGAGTCCGCTATTCAGAATTGCCTTGACCGGTTGTCCCCGCCTGCCAGTATTTTATCCAGAATTTCAATTCTTCATACTTCTGAAGTGGTTGAAATGGATGAATCTCCCGTTGACGCTATCCGTAAGAAAAAGAATTCATCCATTATGCTTGCCTTTGGTCTTGTTAAAAAAGGTGAGGCAGCTGCCGTGGTAAGTGCAGGAAATTCAGGCGCAACTCTGGCTGCTGCTGTTCGTAATCTTGGACGCATTAAAAATGTATCCCGCCCTGGTATTGCCAATGCTTTCCCCACCTTAAAAAAACCTGTTGTGATGATGGATGTTGGTGCTAATGTCGACTGTCGGGCACAGCATCTTTTTCAGTTTGCCATTATGGGATCTGCTTTATCTCGAGTTTTTGACATAGATTCGCCGAGAGTTGGAATTCTTAGTATTGGTGAAGAATCGAGTAAGGGGAATCAACTCGTTAAGGAAACCCATGCAATGCTTGCTAAAAGTTCCCTTAACTTTATTGGTAATGTTGAAGGAAGAGATATTTTTCAAGGCGAAGTTGACGTTATTGTCTGTGACGGTTTTGTCGGAAATATCTGTCTAAAGGTTAGTGAAGGTCTTGTGGAAGCAGCAACAGAGATGATTCGTACAGGAATTATGGGATCAATGAAGGCAAAGATTGGCTACTATCTTGCGCGACCTGTCTTTCGTAAGTTTAAGAAGCGTGTTGACTATGCTGAATACGGCGGTGCACCACTTCTTGGTATTAATGGTACTGGAATAATCTGTCATGGGAAATCAAATGCCATTGCCATTAAAAATGCGATTGTTGAAGCCGCTAAAATTGTTGAAATTAAAGTAAATGAAAAGATTGTGTCAAGTCTTGCTGAGAATCTAGAACCTATGGCGGAGAAAAACTGATGGGTGCGGTTATTTTAGGAACCGGTTCATGTCTTCCTGACAGGGTTCTTTCAAATCACGATCTTGAAAAGCTGGTTGATACCAGCGATGAATGGATTTTGAGTCGTACCGGTATCTCAACTCGGCGCATAAGCGGAAAGGGTGAAGAAGCATATCGACTTGCAACGACTGCCGCCGAAAAAGCAATGGCAATGGCAGAGGTTACAGCAGATGAAATTGATCTCATTGTTGTAGCAACTATGAGCTCTCACATGCTTATGCCATCCTGTGCCTGTTTTGTCCAAAAAGAACTTGGTGCTAAAAAGGCCTTTGCCTACGATGTGAATGCCGCATGTTCTGGCTTTTTGTTTGCACTTGACAGTGGGGACAGGTTTCTTCGTACAGATCAACAGAAGAAGATCTTGGTTATTGGAACAGAGACTCTGTCGTCTCGAATTAATTGGGAAGACAGAAACACATGTATCCTTTTTGGTGATGGAGCTGGTGCAATTGTCCTTGATTATCAGGACAATGATCGAGGTATTGTTGGCTCAAACCTTTTTTCTGATGGCACATTGTGGAAACTTCTCTATATGCACACTGCTCCATCGAGTAATCCCGAATTACAGCAACCTGATAACCCAGGGCCTCATATCCTTATGGAAGGCAGGGAAGTTTTCAAATATGCAGTTAAATCCATGCAAAGTGCCATTCAGGATTTACTTATTCGTGAAAATATTGAACTTGATGAAATAGACGTGATGATTCCTCATCAGGCAAACATTCGGATCCTTAAAAAACTTGTTTCCCGCCTTGGTCTGGCCGAGGAAAAAGTATTCATAAACGTCCATAAATATGGTAATACATCTGCGGCTTCCGTCCCCATTGCACTTGATGAGGCTAATCGTGAAGGACGTTTAAAACGTGGTGACTTGTTATTGGTTTGCTCTTTTGGTGGTGGATTTACCTGGGGAGCATCTTTGATTAGATGGTAAACTGGAGAGACGATGGATTATTTTCTTACAGAAGAACAAGAAATGATTGTGGAGATTGCAAAGCAGATTACTGACGAGCAGATCATTCCAAAACGTGCAGAGCTTGATGAAAAAGACGAATTTCCACGTGAAATATTAGAAAACATGGGGCAGGCTGACCTGTTCGGTGTACCTATTCCTGAAGAGTATGGTGGGTTTGGCGGAGGGTGTCTTGATATCGTCCTTGCACTCGAGCAGCTTGGCCGTGGTTGTATCGGTGTAGCAACGGCATTTGCTGCCAGTGCACTTGGTATTTATCCCATTATTATTGCCGGATCGGAGGAGATGAAGAAAAAATATCTTACTCCCGTAGCTGCTGGAAAGAAATTTGCTGCATTTGGACTTACTGAAGCTAATGCAGGTTCCGATGCATCAGGAATTCAGACCACTGCCGTACTTGATGGTGATGAATGGGTGCTAAACGGAACGAAACAATGGATAACCAATGGTGGTGAAGCGCAAATTTATACTGTTATTGCCATTACAGATCGTTCTAAAGGGCCTCGAGGTGCATCAATATTTGTTGTTGAAGAAGGCGATCCTGGTTTTTCATGTGGGCCCAAAGAAAAGAAAATGGGTATTCGCGCATCTTCCACCACT
>DAOVZA010000235.1 GCA_030635405.1 Desulfocapsa sp. | reverse complement strand
GTTTGTGAGAAGAAGTGTTTTTGCACCAAGAAGCGAGAGTACTCTTATTGGAAAGGCTACTTCTTTGGTGGAGTAACCTTCGTAAAAGTGAAAACGTCCCTGGAGTACAGCAACTTTTTTCTTACCAAGATAGCCAAGAATCAGGTTGCCACTATGACTGTCAACTGTGGATTGTGGAAAATGTGGAATTTCAGAATAGGGAAGAGTGAGTACACTCTCGATTTTGTCTCCAAAGTGACCAAGGCCTGTCCCGAGCTGAATGACAATGTCAGGAGCGAAGGGCAGCACCTGCTTCAGGTGAGCAACGCACTCTTCCACCCGTTTCTGATGTTGGTCGAACTCTTCCATTAGCAGTTAACTAAATGTGGAGTGACTTTTGATAAAATCCTGAATCTGATTTTTGTCAGCATCCATGAACTCACAGCGTGATGCTTTGCCAGGATCCATTAATTCCTTAATGGAGTCAGGGTATTCAAGGGGAGTTTGAATGGCATTCTCTACGGTGTCACCAAACTTACCGGGATGAGCAGTGGCAAGACAACAGATGGGTATTCCCTGCTCCTGATGTTTCAGGGCGCAGTGTACGCCAACCGCAGTGTGGGGATCCAGGATATAGCCGTATTCTTTATAGAAATTAGCAATGGTTGCTGTAACTTCTTCTTCACTGGCTTTTTCGGTGATAAAATCTCTTTGAATCTGATCCTTGAAGTCGGTGAGATCAATTTTACCACTTTCAACAAACTGAGCCATGGCCTGTGAGGTTCGGTCCGGCTCTTTATCTAAAAGATAATAGAGATAGCGTTCAAAGTTTGAAGCCGACTGAATATCCATGGAGGGACTCGATGTGGCCATTACTTCGCTGAGAGAATAATCTCCATCACTTACCATGCGTGAGAGGATATCATTGGAGTTGGTCGCAAGCATTAATTTACGTATGGTTCCTTCAGGGAGCATACGTTTTGCAATATATCCAGCAAAAATATCACCAAAATTTCCGGTTGGTACTGAAAAATCGGTGGCTTTATCGTTCTCATGGTTGGAGATATGTAGACAGGCGTGCACGTAATAAACAACTTGAGCAAGAACTCTTGCCCAGTTGATGGAATTTATGGCACCCAGGTGTTGGGTTTCTTTGAATTCCAGATTGTTGAAGATGCCTTTGACGATGGCCTGGCCATCATCAAACGTTCCACGGATGGCAATATTAAAGACATTGCTGTCGGTCACCGTGGTCATCTGTTTTTCCTGAACCTTACTTACCCGCTCATGAGGGTGGAGGATGAAAATATTGATCCGTTCCTTTCCTCACACTCCATAAATAGCAGCACTGCCGGTGTCACCGGAAGTGGCGCCAAGGATGTTCATGACAGAATCATTTTTTTCCAGCAGGTATTCAAAGATGTTGCCTAAGAATTGCAATGCAACGTCTTTAAAAGCCAGAGTCGGACCATGGAAAAGTTCCATGATATGCAACGGGCCCTGGTGAACAATTGGGATAACCTTATCAGTATCAAAGGTGGCGTAGGAGCGGGTAATTATATCACGCAGCTCAGCCTCCGGGATGTCATCGATAAAGCGTGACATGATTTCAAAGGCCAGTTCAGGATAGGAGAGTCCCTTCCATTCGCTGTATGTATCACTCCCAACTCTGGGAACGGTTCTAGGGAGGAGGAGACCGCCATCATCGGCAAGTCCCATCATAACTGCTTCGGTGAAAGAGACGGGTTTGATACCGCCACGGGTACTGATATATTGCATATATTAGCTCTCGTTTATTTCCACTCTTGGGGCATCGTGCCACAGCCCTTCCAGATCGTAAAAAGATCGCTGTTCGTGATAGAAAATATGTACCACTACGTCGGCAAAGTCAAGAAGAACCCACATGCCTTCTTGGATTCCCTCAGCTTTTGCTGCACTAATTCGTTTGGAACGCATGGCAGCCTCGAGTGCTTCGGCAAGGCCCTGCACGTGACGGCTTGAACGTCCACTCATAATGACAAAATAGTCAGTGAAAGAAGATAATTCCTTTACGTCAAGTACAACCACGTCTTCTGCTTTAGTGTCAAATGCAGCTTGTGCGCAGATGGTGGCAAGCTCAAGGCTTGTTTTGTCTTTTAGTTCTTTTTTTAGTTTTTTCATAATAGATTGAGGTCATGCCTCTTAACTTTTAGCTTTCCCTTTTCGTTTCCGCGGTGGGAATTCAAAGCTTATTTTTCCTGATTTGTTCATTAATAGATACGCATCAAAGGGACGTTTCTTTTTTGAGATAAAATTTGTAATCAGTTCTGTTTTTCCTTCGCTTAAGAGCTGCCTGATGTGATCACTCGTTATGTCTCGGGCGAGAATAACTTTTCCAATCTGCAGGCCCTTATCTTTGTCACCATCAAGCCTGGAACTGGACATATAAGCAGCGGGTGTTTCAAAAACAGGAGTATCATCAACAGGAGATAGCCCCAATGACTCTGTTTTTTTGATGGCCTCGATGTCTAGGTCTTCAATGGAGTCTGCAAAGAGAAACTCTATTTTGTTTTTAGTCAAACGAAGCGATGCGGTGAAGGGCTTACCCCGTTTACTTCTGAAATCACTGAATGGCCCCAGTGTTTTCCCATTAATAATGCTGACGATTTCATCCTGGCTCATTATTCTGCCACCCAGGATCTTTCTCAGAGTAATTTTTTCATCTTCTGAGATGTAGGCCGTTGGTGTTTCAAAAAAGTGGATATCACCCACGGGACTAAACGATGCTTCTTCTTGGACGGGGGAGTCTACAAACTTCCGAACCTGAGATATAATGTGCTCGGTGAGTTCGCGGATCTCATCCATGAACTTTTCTCTGGTAAATTTACCCTGTAGTATCTGATTGAGTTTAAATTCCCATTCACCAGTCATTTGAGGGGACGCAAGGACTTCAATTTTTAATGCTTCAAGCAGTGCGAACAGCTCAAATGCCTTCCCCGTGGGAGTAAGTTCACGACCTTCGCGGACGATATATTTTTCCTTGAGTAATTTCTCAATAATTGCAGCACGAGTAGCGGGAGTACCTAGGCCACTCTCTTTCATGGCCTCGGCCAGTTCTTCATCATCTACAAATTTACCGGAATGTTCCATTGCTGAAAGAAGTGTTGCCTCATTGAAACGCGGTGGCGGTTTGGTTGCAAGTTTTTCCTTTTCAACTTCTTTGCAGTGAACGTCGGTACCTTTTGGGATTTCCACCAGTAGCTTGTCAGTTTCCTGACTGCCACTGCTTTGATATACTATCTTCCAACCTGGATCAGTCTGGATTTTTCCTTCTGTGAGGAATGTTTCTTTCTCAACAATGGAAATACGTTTGGTGTTAAGGTATTTTGCGGGCGGAAAGAAGACCGCTAAGAATCGTTGTACCACCATGGTGTAAAGCTTTAACTCTGGTTCGCTCAGTGAATCCGGCAATTTGTTTGTCGGAATGATGGCATGATGGTCTGAAATCTTTTTATTATCAAAAATTCGTTTATCTTTCTTGATGTAGCCTTGGTCGAGTGCTGTTTGGGCATGTGTCCCGAATTGCCAGTCCTTCTGTATCTTGACAATTTTTTTCACATTACCGAGATAATCTTCCGGTAGAGCACGACTGTCAGTACGAGGATAGGTAAGGACTTTATGGCGTTCGTAGAGTGCCTGGGCGATGGAAAGAGTGTTTTTTGCAGAGAATCCAAAACGTCCATTTGCCTCTCGTTGCAAAGTGGTGAGATCGTAGAGCGCTGGTGCTCGTTGTGTTGATTTTTTACTTGTCTCAGTTACAACAGCTGGCTTTCCTGTACATTTTTTAACCCGATCATTTGCTTCCTGTTCTTTCCAGATTCTGTTTGCACGAGCGTGTTCATTTTTGGGATCTTTCTTAAAATCAGGATTAATCCATTTGCCAGTGTAACTGCTCTTGTCAAAAGTAAATGTGGCCTGAAGTGTGAAGTAGTCGCGTGGTTCAAAGGCCATACGAAACTGCTCACGTTTAACAAGAAGTGAAAGGGTTGGTGTTTGTACCCTGCCACAGGATGTGAGGAAAAAACCACCTTTTCTGGAGTTGAAACCGGTGAGCGCACGAGTTGCATTTAAACCGATGAGCCAGTCCGATTCCGAACGGCAAAGTGCAGCATCTTCCAAGGCCTGCATTTCATCGTTTTCACGCAAGTTAGCAAAAGCTTCCTTTATGGAGTCTCGTGTCATGGATTGCAGCCATAACCTTTTGAATGTCTTTCTGGCAACCGATGTATTCCACACATAGCGTAGAATATATTTGAAGATCAGCTCTCCTTCACGTCCTGCATCACAGGCGTTGATGATTTCTGTTACATCTTTCCGGCGGATCAGCTTTTGAAGCGCATTGAGTTGCCCCTTTGTTCCCTGAAGTCCCTTTAAGGGGAATTCATCAGGAATAATCGGCAGGTTACCAAGGTCCCAGCTTTTATATTT
>DAOVZA010000008.1 GCA_030635405.1 Desulfocapsa sp. | reverse complement strand
TGTTAAACTTGGCAAGAAAATGAAGGCGGAGTTTGCACCTCAAATAGGTTTTGCAAAACTTGGACAGCTTGATTTTTCTGAGAAATCTAAGTTTGAAGCCGAAATTGATGCTGCATATGAACGCTATGATAAGCAGAAAACATTAATCGCCAGCCGGTATGACGGTATTATTGAACGCATGAAAAAGGGAGATGATCTTCCTCCAGGTGTGGTCAAAATGGTTAAGGTTTATGTTGCAACCAAACGGAAACTTTCCGTTGGTGATAAAATGGCTGGCCGTCATGGAAATAAAGGTGTTGTTTCAAGGCTGCTTCCTGAAGAAGATATGCCATTCTTTGCTGATGGAACCACTGTTGATATTGTCTTGAACCCGCTTGGCGTACCATCTCGTATGAATGTGGGCCAGGTCCTGGAAGTTCATCTCGGATTTGCGGCAAAACGTATTGGTAAGCAACTTTCAGATCTTGCCCAGGCAGAGGAACTTGACGCAATTAAGACGAAGATGCAGTCTGTTTATTCAAAAGACGAATACCAGGCGATCACTGGTGATATGAGTGATGCTGATCTCTTTGACTGGTGTCGTAAACATTATCGTGGTATCCACGTAGCAACACCAGTGTTTGATGGTGCTCCTGAAAAGGAGATACGAAGACTTCTTGTAGAGGCAGGCGTTGATGAAGTTGGTCAAAGCCAACTTTATGATGGTCTCACCGGTGATGCCTTCGCAAACAAAGTAACTGTTGGTGTTATGTACATGCTTAAACTACACCATCTTGTTGATAATAAAATTCATGCTCGTTCAACTGGTCCTTACTCACTTGTTACTCAGCAACCTTTGGGTGGTAAAGCGCAGTTTGGTGGTCAGCGACTTGGTGAAATGGAAGTTTGGGCAATGGAGGCATATGGTGCCGCCTATACCCTTAAAGAATTTTTAACAGTCAAGTCTGATGATGTTGAAGGTCGTACGACTATGTACGAGCGTATTGTTAAAGGAAATAATTTCCTAACCACAGGACTACCTGAGTCATTTCACGTTCTTGTGAAAGAACTTCAGGGGCTCTGCCTAGATATGGAACTTCTTGAATAATAGAGGCTATCTTCAAATCCACTGAATAACGTTATGGATTAATTTGTCTATGGTGTCTATTTTCTAGTTTTTTAACCCTATACTGAGGGGATGTACTTTCGTGGAAGAGCTATTTAATTTTTTTCGAAAACCGAAAGGTCCAGTTAAGTTTAACAAAGTCAAGATTTCAATTGCTTCACCTGAAAAGATCATGGATTGGTCACACGGTGAGGTTAAGAAACCTGAAACAATAAATTACCGTACATTCAAGCCAGAAAGAGATGGTCTTTTCTGTGCAAAAATCTTCGGTCCTGTAAAGGATTTTGAGTGTAACTGCGGTAAATATAAACGCATGAAGCATCGCGGAGTTGTCTGCGAGAAATGTGGCGTTGAGGTTATTCAGTCTAAGGTACGTCGTGAACGTCTTGGTCATATAAGCCTTGCTGCTCCAGTTGCTCATATCTGGTTTTTAAAAAGTCTTCCGTCTAAGATCGGTGCAGTATTAGATCTTACGCTGAAGCAACTTGAAAAAGTTCTCTATTTTGAGCAGTATGCTGTTACCCATTCTGATACAGAAGCAGTTCCTGCCGGAACACTACTAACAGAAGAACAATATCGACAGGCGCGCGAAGAGCATCCTGGAGGATTTGAAGTTGGTATAGGTGCAGAGGCTATTCATGAGTTACTTGCCGCACAGGATCTGATTGCACTCTCCAAGACCTTACGTGAGGAGATGGCCACAACTAATTCTAAAACCAAACGTCAAAAATATGGAAAGCGGCTTTATGTTATAGAGGCTTTTCGTGATTCTGGTAATCGTCCTGAATGGATGGTGTTAAAGGTTATACCAGTTCTCCCACCGGATCTGCGTCCTCTTGTTCCTCTTGAAGGTGGTCGTTTTGCCACATCTGATCTGAATGACCTGTATCGTCGTGTTATTAATAGAAATAATCGATTGAAACGTCTACTTGAACTTGATGCTCCTGATATCATTATCCGTAATGAAAAAAGGATGCTTCAGGAAGCTGTGGATGTTCTTTTTGATAATGGTCGTCGTGGACGTGTAATCACTGGTGCTAATAAACGTCCATTGAAGTCCCTTTCAGATATGTTGAAGGGTAAACAGGGACGTTTTCGTCAAAATCTACTTGGTAAACGTGTAGATTATTCAGGTCGTTCGGTTATCGTTGTAGGTCCACATCTTCGCCTCCATCAGTGTGGTATCCCAAAGAAAATGGCACTTGAGCTTTTTAAGCCATTTATCTACAACAAACTGGAAAACCAGGGACTTGTTACCACCATTAAAAGTGCCAGAAAAATGGTTGAAAAGGGAGCAAAAGAAGTCTGGGACGTTCTTGATGAAGTTGTCACTGAGCGCTCAGTTATCTTAAATCGTGCCCCAACTCTCCATAGGTTAGGTATGCAGGCTTTTGAAGCCGTACTGATTGAAGGTAAAGCCATTCAGCTTCATCCACTCGTTTGTGCAGCTTTTAATGCTGACTTTGATGGCGATCAGATGGCAGTTCATGTGCCATTATCCGTTGAGGCCCAGGTTGAAGCCAGGGTCCTGATGATGTCAACTAATAATATTCTCTCCCCTGCCAATGGTGAGCCAATTATTATCCCATCACAGGATATTGTTCTAGGGCTCTACTATATGACCAGAGAACGTATTAATTCTAAGGGTGAAGGGAAAATGTTTTCCAGCGCCGCTGAGGCTCGAATAGCCTACGATTATGACGTAGTGCATCTTCAAGCCGTCATAAAAGTACGCCTTAATGGTGAGATGGTTGAAACAACCATCGGAAGGATTCTTCTGGGTGATCTCTTGCCAGATTCGGTACCGTACAGTGAAGTAAACAGGGTTATGAGTAAAAAGGCTCTGGCTCAGCTCATCGATTATACCTATAGGCATGCAGGAACAAAGGAGACCGTACTTCTAGCCGATCGTTTAAAGGATATTGGCTATGAATACGCTACTCGTGCTGGAATTTCTATTTGCATTGCTGATATGAAGATTCCACCTGCCAAGAAAATACTTGTTGCAAAGGCTGAAAAAGAAGTTCTTGATGTGAGTCAGCAGTACTCTGATGGACTGATAACATCTGGTGAGAAGTACAACAAGGTTGTTGATATCTGGTCCAAGGTTACGGAAGATGTAGCTAATAAAATGATGGATGAAATAAAGGTCGAAACCTTTATTGATAAAGATAATAAAGAAGTAGAAGGTCCAAGTTTCAATTCTATTTATCTCATGGCAGATTCTGGTGCCAGGGGCTCGCGTGATCAGATACGTCAGCTTGCCGGGATGCGTGGACTGATGGCAAAACCGTCAGGGGCCATTATCGAAACGCCTATTAAGGCGTGTTTCCGTGAGGGACTTGGTGTCCTTGAGTATTTTATTTCTACTCATGGTGCACGTAAAGGTCTTGCTGATACTGCTCTTAAAACTGCGAACTCAGGGTATCTTACCCGGCGTCTTGTTGATGTCGCTCAAGACTCAACCATTGTAATGGCTGATTGTGAGACACTTGATGGGATAGTTGCTGAACCGTTATTGGATGGTGGTGAAATTATTGTCCCACTCGGAGATCGAATCCTTGGTCGCGTTACCCAGGAAGATGTCGTGGATCCATTTGACGAAGAAAAAATTATCGTCGAAGCCGGACAGGAAATTACAGAAGCATTAGTAAAAGAAATTGATGAAGCTGGAATTGATAAGGTACGGATTCGTTCCGTTTTAACCTGTCGTGCCCGTCGTGGCGTATGTGCTCAATGTTATGGCCGTGATCTTGGTCGTGGTCATATGGTTAACCGTGGTGAGGCTGTTGGTATTATAGCCGCACAGTCTATTGGTGAGCCAGGAACACAGTTGACAATGCGTACATTCCATATTGGTGGAACTGCAAGTCGTGCAGTTGAGCAGGCCGAAATTTTGAGTCAGCGTGCTGGTACTATAACTTTTAATAATTTACATTCTGTTAAGAACTCCGACGGTATCAAAATTGTAATGAATCGTAATGCTGAAATTGCAGTTCTTGATGAGCAGGGTCGTGAGAGGGAGCGACATAAGGTAAGTTATGGTGCTCAAATACTTGTTGACCAAGACCAAAGTGTAGAGCCTTCCACTATTCTTGCTGAATGGGACGCATATACCATTCCGATTATTTCAGAGGTTGGTGGTATCATTAAATTTGGTGATATCGTCGAAGGCTCTACTATGCAAGAGAAAGTTGATGGTGTTACCGGTAAATCCAGTAAAGTTATCGTTCCTACTCCATCTGGTGTTTCCCTTTCTCCAAGAATCTCGATAAAGGGTGAAAAGGGTAACAAAACCCTTAAATTGCCAGACTCCGAAGCTTTTGCTAGATATTCATTACCCGTGGGATCGATCATTTCTCTTGAAGAGGGGGATCATATTGAACCGGGTACTGTTATTGGTAGAATTCCACGTGAAAGTAGTAAAACTAAAGATATTACTGGTGGTCTACCACGTGTTGCAGAACTCTTTGAAGTTCGTAAACCAAAAGAGCCTGCTATCATCACTGAGATTGACGGCAGAGTAAGTTTTGGTAAAGAACTTAAGGGAAAACTTCGTGTTGTTGTAACTCCAGAATTTGGTGAACCTCAGGAATACCTTATTCCTAAAGTTAAACATATCATCGTCCATGAAGGTGACTATGTTCAGGCTGGCGAACCGCTGATGGAAGGTACAATTGTTCCTAATGATATTCTCAAGGTTCTCGGTGTTAAGGAACTTGCTAAATTCCTCGTGAATGAAGTGCAGGAGGTGTACCGACTTCAGGGTGTAAAAATCAATGATAAACACATTGAAGTAATAGTTCGACAAATGCTTAGACGTGTTCAGATTACAAATGCTGGTGATTCCAAATTTATGATTGGTCAGCAGGTCGTCTGGTGGGATTTTGAAGATGAAAGAGATCGTCTATTTGCTGAAGGCAAGCAACCAGGCATGGCTGAACCTCTTCTGTTAGGTGTTACCAAAGCTTCTCTGTCCACTGAAAGCTTTATATCAGCTGCATCTTTTCAGGAGACTACTAAGGTTCTTACGAACGCTGCTATGCAGGGCAAGGTTGATAATCTTGTTGGCCTTAAAGAAAATGTAATTATGGGACGACTGATATCTGCTGGTACTGGACTGGATAAAAGTTACTAAACCAATAATTGAATCAACTTCCAAAAGAATTTGATTCACATTGTGAATGTATTTATGAGAATTAAATATTTTTTCGCTTGACACTGTCTTGCGGATAGGGTAAATATTCTCTCTTTCGTGCTCGGCTCATTTGTAAGAGACCTTGTGTGATGAATAATTAACGACATTCCAATATATGTGAACAGGAGCAGTAAAGATAATGCCAACAATTAATCAGCTCATACGGCAGGGCAGAAAAAAACAGGTCAAGAAGAGTCTCACCCCGGCACTCAAAGGTGCACCACAGAAACGTGGTGTTTGTGTAAGGGTATATACAACAACTCCTAAAAAACCAAACTCAGCACTTAGAAAAGTAGCAAGAGTTCGATTGACTAACGGAATTGAAGTAACCTCTTATATTCCTGGTATCGGTCATAACTTACAGGAACATTCAGTTGTTCTTATTCGTGGCGGTCGAGTGAAAGATCTTCCTGGTGTTCGTTACCATGTTGTTCGTGGTACTCTCGATACTCTGGGTGTTTCTGACAGACGTAAAGGTCGTTCAAAATATGGCGCCAAGCGTCCGAAATAAACTGAACCTGAGTAGCATAGAGGAATATAATGCCACGTAGAAAAATAGTTGAAAAACGAAAAATTAATCCCGATCCACGTTTTAATTCCGTTCTGGTAGCGAAGTTCACCAACGGTATAATGGAACAAGGAAAAAAATCCATTGCCATGAGAATATTTTATGATGCAATGGATATAGTAGAATCCAAAGTTACCGATGAAGATCCTCTCACTGTATTTGAGGAAGCCATGGACAAAGTGCGACCAAAGGTTGAAGTTAAATCTCGACGTGTTGGTGGTGCAACCTATCAGGTTCCAATGGAAGTTCGTCAGGTGCGTCGTAACGCTTTGGCTATTCGCTGGATAATTGACTACGCCAGGGCTAGATCTGGAAAATCAATGTCAGAGAAACTTGCTGCAGAGTTACTTGATGCTTACAATGATCGTGGGGCAGCTGTAAAAAAACGTGACGATACTCATCGTATGGCTGAGGCTAATAAGGCTTTTGCTCACTACCGCTGGTAGTACGATAAAACGTCTTTGAATAGTTTTGTTGTGTTAGCTGAAATGCTAATCTGTGTAAAGGTTAGTTGATGGCTGATAAAAAAGATCTTTCCGATGTTCGTAATATCGGCATCATGGCTCATATTGATGCAGGAAAGACAACCACTACCGAACGTATTTTGTATTACACTGGTCGATCGTATAAGATTGGCGAGGTTCATGATGGTGCTGCTGTCATGGATTGGATGGAGCAGGAGCAGGAAAGGGGAATAACGATCACCTCAGCTGCAACGAGTTGTACCTGGAAGTCCAAAAGCATTAATATTATTGATACACCTGGCCATGTCGACTTTACCGTTGAGGTGGAGCGCTCTCTGCGGGTACTTGATGGTGCAGTTGCTGTCTTTTGTGCCGTAGGTGGAGTGGAGCCTCAGTCTGAAACAGTTTGGAGACAGGCCGAGAAATACAAGATCCCTCGAGTAGCGTTCATCAATAAGATGGATCGAGTCGGGGCTGATTTTGAACGAGTTGTAACAATGATGGAAGAACGGCTGGGTACAAACCCGGTTGTTGTTCAGATTCCTGTTGGAAAAGAGTCAGAGTTTGAAGGCATTATAGATATCATCGAAAAGAAGATGTATGTCTTTGATGAAGAGACTCTTGGACAGGAGATCATAGAAAAAGATATTCCCGATGATTATCGGGATAGTTTCACGGCCGCACATATGGTACTCATCGAGAAGTTGGCCGACTTCGATGATGGGATCATGGAAAACTTCCTTGATGATACTCCCGTATCTGCGACTGAGATTTATCGTGCCTTGCGTAATGCAACATTGAACTTGGATTTAGTTCCTGTTCTCTGTGGCAGCGCATTTAAAAACAAAGGTATACAGCCTCTGTTAGATTCGATTATTCACTACCTGCCTTCACCTCTTGATGTTCCTTCGATAGTTGGTGAAGGAAAAAATGGTGAGGATATTAGTCGAAAAGCTGATACCAACGAAAAGTTTGTAGCACTTATATTTAAAATAATGAGTGATGCTTTTGTTGAAAACCTTGCTTTTATCCGTATTTATTCCGGTATATTAAAAGTTGGGGACAAGGTATTTAATCCTGTCAAAAAGAAAAAAGAAAAAATCAGTAAACTTATTCGGCTTCATGCGAATAAAAGAGAAGAGGTCAACAGCCTGAAAGCCGGTGATATCGGCGCAGTTATTGGACTCAAGTTCTCCACAACCGGAGACACCCTGTGTGCAAGTGGCGATTACATTGTTCTGGAAAGTATGGACTTCCCTGAGCCTGTTATAGGTATTGCCATTGAAGCAAAGAGTAAGGCTGATGAAAAGAAACTTACTGAGACACTTGCTAAAATAGCCTTGGAAGATCCATCGTTTAAGATTAGTAAAAACGAAGATACAGGGCAGACAATTATTTCTGGGATGGGAGAACTTCATCTTGAGATTATTGTCGACAGACTTCTCAATGAATTTAAGGCACATGCAAATGTTGGTAAGCCCCAGGTATCCTATAAGGAAACCATATCAGTTGTAGCTGAAGGGGAAGGTAAGTTTGACCAGCAGACAGGTGCTAAAGGCCAATATGGTCACGTAGTTATAAGAATTACTCCATTAGAAAGAACGAAAGGGGTCATATTTGAAAGCCTTGTAAAGGACGATCAGATTCCCTCAGAATTTCTTGGAGCTATTGAAAAAGGAATACGAGACAGTCTTGATGCTGGGCCCTTGATTGGTTATCCGGTTACTGATATTAAAGTATCGCTCATAGGCGGATCGTATGTTGATGATGAATCCACCGAAATGGCTTTCGGTATCTCCTCAGCGATGGCAATACGCAGGGTAACAGCTGAGGCTGAACCTTTGCTGCTCGAACCGATTATGAGTTTAGAGGTTACATGTCCCGATGAGTATCTCGGAGATATGATGAATGATCTCAACTCGAAGAGAGCGAAAGTTGTTGGTGTTGAAACCAGCGATGGTTTACAGGTGGTAAAGGCGCATGCGCCCCTTGCTCAGATGTTTGGTTATTCAACATCCCTTCGATCAGCTACACAAGGTCGAGCAAATTTTACCATGCAGTTTGAAAAATATGACGTTGTGCAGCAGACTAGGGCCGACGAAATTATAAGAAAAATCAGAGGAATATAGCTTATTCATTTTGAGGAACGACTATGTCAAAAGAAAAATTTGAAAGAAATAAACCGCATGTCAATGTTGGAACTGTGGGTCATATCGATCATGGTAAAACCACTCTGACCGCTGCAATTACAGCAGTACAGGCAACTAAAGGCTTTGCTGAGTTTACTGACTTCAGTAACATCGATAAGGCACCTGAAGAGAAAGAGCGTGGAATAACCATCGCGACTGCTCATGTAGAGTATGAGACAGAGAATCGTCACTATGCTCATGTGGATTGTCCAGGTCATGCTGATTATATCAAAAACATGATCACCGGTGCTGCTCAGATGGACGGCGCGATTCTTGTTGTTGGTGCTGATGATGGTGCCATGCCTCAGACTCGTGAGCATATCCTTCTTGCACGTCAGGTAGGTGTGCCTGCAATTGTTGTTTTTCTGAACAAATGCGACATGGTTGATGATGAAGAACTTATTGAGCTTGTTGAGATGGAGCTTCGTGAACTTCTTGATAAATATGAATTCCCTGGTGATGATATTCCAATCATTCACGGTTCTGCATTGAAAGCTCTTGAAGATCCAACAGATCCTGAAGCTGCTAAATGTATCAATGAACTGATGGAGGCCATTGACTCTTATATTCCTGAGCCAGAGCGTGATGTTGATCAACCTTTTCTTATGCCAATTGAAGATGTTTTCTCAATCTCTGGTCGTGGTACAGTCGCCACAGGTCGTGTAGAGCGTGGAATTGTTAAGGTTGGCGAAGAAATAGAGATAGTAGGAATTAAAGATACAGTTAAAACTACCTGTACCGGTGTTGAGATGTTTCGTAAACTTCTTGATGAAGGTCAAGCAGGCGATAATATCGGTGCACTTCTTCGTGGTGTTAAACGTGAAGACATTGAACGTGGGCAGGTACTAGCTGCTCCGGGTAGCATTAATCCTCATACCAAGTTTAAAGCAGAATGCTATATCCTTGGAAAAGATGAGGGTGGTCGCCATACTCCATTTTTTAATGGATATCGCCCACAGTTCTATTTTAGAACAACAGACGTAACTGGTGTAATCACACTTCCAGAGGGAGTAGAGATGGTAATGCCAGGCGATAACGTACATGTAATTGGAGCACTTATAACTCCGATCGCTATGGATGCTGGTCTTCGTTTTGCTATCCGTGAGGGTGGTAGAACCGTAGGTGCCGGCGTTGTAAGTGAAATAATCGAATAAATAACATTTGTAAAAGCAGACAGTGGCTTAGCTGTTATTTGCTTTAGATACTAGGATTAATTATGAGAGATATTGTTACTCTTGCATGTGGTACATGTAAGCGTCGTAACTATACGACGACCAAGAATAAAAGGAACACTCCTGGAAAATTGGAATTAAAAAAATATTGCCCATTTTGCAGGACACATACTCCTCATAAAGAAACAAAGTAACTTTGTATGTACAGGCCAGTAGCTCTAATTGGTAGAGCGCCGGACTCCAAATCCGGATGCTGGGGGTTCGAGTCCCTCCTGGCCTGCCATTTGAGGATTTTGGCTTAAGGCAAAGTTAAAACTGTATTGACGGAAAGTGGTTACAAGAAATGGCTAAAAAGATAAGAAGCGCCAAAAGAAAAGAACTGGAACAGGACAAGACATCTGCCTTTGCTCCAAGTCAAATACGATTATTTATTGACGAAGTTAAAGTTGAATTCACAAAAATAGTTTGGCCTGATAGAAAAACAACCATGGGCTTGACTGGTGTTGTTATTGTTTTTTCAATTCTTGCTTCTGCCTATCTTGGTTCTGTTGATATGTTGCTTGGAAAACTCATTGATTCTGTACTTCGTTAAGTTTAGATAAAAACGATAACAATTTTCAATAATCCGCCTTTCATTTATATATAAGGCACTACCCTTTACTGATAATAAACTCATGGCAATAAAATGGTACATATTGCAGGTTCACTCAGGCTTTGAAGATAAGGTCAAGCTGACACTTGAGGATAGAATCAGAAAACAGGGACTTGAAGATTCTTTCGGTGAGATCCTCGTTCCAACTGAACAAGTTGTTGAAATGATCAAAGGAAAAAGAAAAACTTCTGAAAGGAAGTTCTTTCCCGGTTATATGCTTGTTTCCATGGATCTTAATGATACAACATGGCATGTCCTACATGATAACATGCCACGTGTAGTTGGGTTTGTTGGTGATGATGAAAATCCAACACCCCTTCCTGAGGCTGATGCTCAAAAAATCATTAGTAGGATTCAGGACGGTGCTGAAGTACCCAGACCTAAAGTTATTTTTGAAATCGGTGAAGTTGTACGAGTTATTGATGGACCCTTTGCTAACTTCCAAGGCGTTGTTGATGAAGTTTTTCCTGAAAAGGGTCGTGTGAAAGTAATGGTTTCTATTTTCGGTAGGGATACCCCTGTTGAATTGGAATATATTCAGGTATCGAATAGCTGATAAATTGTTTTAAAGTAGACTTGTTGTTTTAAGTATACTTAGCATTTAATTTTAATACAGACTCTCCAGTAGAGTAGGAGTTAGATATGGCCAAGAAAATTTCGGCATACATCAAATTACAGATCCCGGCCGGAAAAGCCAATCCATCACCACCAGTTGGTCCTGCATTAGGTCAGCATGGTGTGAACATAATGGAATTTTGCAAAGCTTTTAATGCCAAGACTCAGGCTATGGGTGATACCATTGTTCCTGTTGTTATCACAGTTTTTGCTGACCGCTCATTTAGCTACATCACCAAAACACCACCAGCTTCATTTTTATTAATGAAGGCTGCTGGAATTTCTAAAGCTTCTTCTAATCCTAAAAGTGAACGTATTGCTGAGATTAGTATGGATAAAGTGAAAGAGATAGCGGAAACTAAAATGCCTGACCTTAATGCCTATGATATTGATGCTGCCAGTAAAATTATTGCTGGAACTGCTAGAAGTATGGGAATTACAGTCGTTTAACATTTATATACATTAATCTTAACATACTGCTGTGGTCGAACTCAGAAGAAAACGATCTTGGAGAGTAGGAGGCTGATATGCCGAAACACGGAAAAAATTATAGAAATAAAGTCGAAAATATAGATTGTACACTTCAATACACACTTGAAGATGCAGTTAAACATCTTCTTGCCAGTAGCTACACAAAATTTGATGAAACCATAGATATTGCGATGAAACTCGGAGTTGATCCGCGTCATGCAGATCAGATGGTTCGTTCTTCTGTAGTTCTGCCCCATGGTACTGGTAAAGAAACTCGAGTACTGGTCTTTGCAAAAGGCGACAAAGAAGCTGAGGCAAAAGAGGCTGGAGCTGATTTCGTTGGTGGTGATGATCTGGTAGAAAAAATAAAAGATGGTTGGCTTGAATTTGATAAAACAGTCGCCACACCTGATATGATGGGAACTGTTGGTAAAATTGGTAGAGTTCTTGGACCAAGAAATTTAATGCCAAACGCTAAACTTGGAACTGTAACCTTTGATCTTGCTAAAGTAATCCAAGAGATCAAGAGTGGTAAAGTTGATTTTCGAGTTGAAAAAACTGGAATCATTCATGCCGGCATTGGAAAATGCTCCTTCGGTGAAGAAAAAGTTACTGAGAATCTTAAAGCTTTTGTTGAAAAAGTTATTCAGTTGAAACCTTCATCGGCAAAAGGTATTTATCTTCGTTCAGTTACCGTCAGTTCCACTATGGGCCCAGGTATTAAGCTCGACACTATTGCATTAGCTGCTTCAGTGAAGTAGTACCGCGATTTTATATAGTAGAGTTTCATAGTAGTATTTAATAAGTCGAAGACAGCAGGTTCCGCAAGGTTTAATCACATTATGTGTCCTGCCGAGGCAATGATAAATATATCAGCTTGTTTTGATTTATATATCGTATCCGCTGTTTAGACTCGAAAGCGTTTTGTTCAAACCGTTGGACGAGACATAAGAGTAATCTTAAACCGATTTAGGAGGAGTACTTTGAACCGTGACGATAAAACAGCAATAGTCTCCGAGTTGAATGATTCATTCAGCCGTGCCAAGTTTACTGTGGTAGCCGATTATTGTGGTTTAAAGGTTTCTGAGTTACAGGAACTTCGCATTCAGTTGCGTACCTGCGATTCAGAAATTAGAATTGCAAAAAATACTCTTCTGAAAAGGGCAGTAGCGGATACCGCCTGCGATTTCCTCGCTGAGGACTTCACAGGAACCACAGCCGTAGTTATGGGCTATGATGATCCGGTTGCGCCAGCAAAGGCACTCGCTCAATTTGCAAAAGACCATGAAAAAATGCAAATTCGTGCTGCCGCCCTTGATGGAGAGAAACTTTCTTCAGATGATTTAATTGCGCTGTCTAAACTTCCTTCCAAGGAAGTACTTCTTGGACAGTTCCTTTCAGTTCTTAACAGCGTTCCTACAGGGCTTGTACAGGTACTTTCAGGAGTACCACGCACATTTCTTTATGGCTTGCAGGCAATTAAAGAACAGAAAGAGCAGGCATAGATCTGACGATATTAAAGAATGGTTACCGGTAACGTAAACCATAACTTTTTAAACGATTAAAATTAGAGGTATATACAATGGCTGTATCTAAAGACGATGTAATTGATTTCCTTTCCAATATGTCCGTACTTGAGCTTTCTGAGCTTATTAAAGAACTTGAAGAGAAATTTGGTGTTTCTGCTGCTGCACCTGCTGCTGTAGCTGTTGCTGGAGCTGCACCTGCTGAAGGTGGAGAAGCTGCTGCCGAACAAACTGAATTTGATGTTATTCTTGCTTCCGTTGGTGATGCTAAGATTAAAGTCATCAAAGAAGTTCGTGCAATCACCTCACTTGGTCTTAAAGAAGCTAAAGGACTTGTTGAAAGTGCTCCTGCACCTGTTAAAGAAGCTGTTTCAAAAGATGAAGCTGAAGAGATCAAAACTCAGCTTGAAGCTGTTGGCGCCGGTGTAGAGATTAAGTGATATTCTCTTCATATTGTTAATTGCTTTTCGCTCGCTGTTAACATGGTTGCATACGTTACGCTACGGGCTTATAGCCTGTAGCGTATCGTAGTTTTATAGAAAAAATATGCTGTTTTGTATGTAATGTCGGAATAACAGGTAGATATGCTTTTGTTTCGGTCCTTTAATTTCTTAAGCCAGATTCTACACACAGGTGTAATGCTATGGAAATGAACGCTAGAAAGTACTGTTCTGCTTTATTGAAACTTTGTCCTATTAGTCAATGTTGTATCTGTTTAATCCCTCCGTATTCGCAGTATCATACCTTTTAAATTTCCCGGCTGGCAGAGCGTTATCTGCAAAGTCGTTTATCCCGTATACAGTGGCCTACACTGTCTTCGGGCATACAATTATCTGTTAAAGGCATCCCGAGGTTAATTATGGAAAGAGTAAGAAAAAACTTTGCCAAATCCCCATCAATCATGGAACCGCCGCATCTTATTTCCATGCAGCGAATTTCGTACGAAAAATTTCTTCAGATTGATGTTGAGCCAAGCGAACGTGAAGATTTTGGTTTACAGGCTATTTTTAAAAATGTCTTTCCTATCAATGATTTTAATGGACACTGCTCTCTCGAATTCGTTAATTATTCATTTGGTGTTCCTAAATATACCATAGCTGAATGTCAACAGCGTGGAATGACATTTGATATTCCTGTTAAAATTACAGTTCGTTTGATCACCTTCGATGTTGATGAAGAAACTGAAGTTCAAACCATTCGTGATATTAAAGAACAGCAGGTTTTTCTTGGTGCTCTACCGTTAATGACAGGTGATGGTGTGTTCGTTATTAATGGAACTGAACGAGCAATAGTATCTCAGCTTCAACGTTCTCCTGGTCTCTTTTTTACCCATGATAATGGTAAAAAACATTCAAGTGGTAAATTGCTCTACTCTGCCAGAATTATACCCGTTCGTGGCTCTTGGATAGATCTTGAATATGATATCAAAGATGTGCTTCATGTTCGTATAGACAGGCGTCGAAAATTTCCAGTTACAACACTTTTAAAAGCCCTTGATTTTGATCAGGTAGAAGATGATGAGCCTCTTTATAGTGCAGAAAAACTTCTTCGTAAGTTTTATCCAACTTTAAAGGTTAAGTTCGAAAAAGGTTCTTATTTCGTAGAATTTAACCCTGAAAATGTTCAGGGACAACGTCTTGAATTTGATCTTGTTGATCCAGCCACCGGAGATGTCTTAGGTAAAGAAGGTAAGAAACTTGGTAAAGCTCTATGCAAACGTCTTGTTAAAGCGAATGTTGAGTATCTAAAAATTTCAAAGGAAAATCTGCTCGAGAAATACCTTGTTACAGATCATGTACAACCTGAAACTGGTGAACTTCTCGCAGGCTGTAACGCTGAAGTCACTGAGTTGATACTCGATTCTTTTATAGAGGCCAAAATTACTAATTTTGAAATCCTCTATATAGATGGCATTTCCTATTCGGATGCATTCCGGAAAACATTGGCTCTAGATAAAGCTATCACCGCTCACGATGCTATTCTTGAAATCTATCGACGACTACGTCCATCTAGTCCACCAACCATTGAAGTTGCACAAACATTTTTTAATAATCTCTTCTTTAATAAGGATCTCTACGATCTTTCCGAAGTTGGTCGTTATAAAATAAATGCCCGCCTTGGTCTTGATACAGATATTGAGCATCGAGCATTGACCAAAGATGATATTATAGAATCAGTTCGTTTCCTTGTACGCCTCAAGGATAGTCAGGGTGATGTCGATGATATTGACCATTTAGGTAATCGTCGTGTTCGTACAGTTGGTGAACTAGTAGAAAACCAATATAGAATGGGACTTATTCGCATGGAACGTGCGATTAAAGAACGTATGACATTGCAGGAAGTTGAGACCATGATGCCTCATGATCTTGTAAATCCTAAACCAATTTCCGCCGCTATTAAAGAGTTTTTTGGAACGTCTCAGCTCTCACAGTTTATGGACCAAACCAATCCTTTATCAGAGGTTACCCATAAACGACGACTTTCTGCTCTTGGACCAGGTGGTTTGTCCCGCGAGCGTGCAGGTTTTGAGGTACGTGATGTACATCCGACACATTATGGCCGTATTTGTCCTGTTGAGACTCCTGAGGGACCTAATATTGGGCTGATTGTTTCTTTAGCAACCTATGCACGTGTTAATCCCTATGGATTTATTGAAACACCGTACAGAAAAGTAAAAGATTCCATTGTCCTTGATGAAATTAAATATTTAAGTGCATTGCAGGAACAGAAACAACTTATTGCTCCTGCTGCTGTAACGCGTGACGAAAATAACAAGATTATTGCCGAAAGACTGATTGTACGCGAAGAAGGTGAGGTTATCACCGTCAATGCTGATATGGTTAGTTATATGGATATCGCTCCTAACCAGCTTGTAAGTGTGGCAGCTTCTCTGATTCCGTTTCTTGAGAACGATGATGCTAACCGTGCCCTCATGGGATCCAATATGCAACGTCAAGCTGTACCTCTCATGATTACTGCCGCACCATTGGTTGGTACAGGCATGGAGAGGTATGTTGCCAGAGATTCTGGAGCGTGTTTACTTTCTGGTGCTGAAGGCATAGTAGAAGAAATTGACTCTAATCGTATTGTTGTTCGATATGAAAATCATGGTGTTGACGGTTTTGATACAGGTATAGGTGTATATCGTCTTTCCAAATATAAAAAGTCAAACCAAAACACCTGTTTTACTCAGAATCCCCTCGTCTATCCAGGGGATCGAGTAATCAAAGGAACAGTTCTTGCTGATGGCCCCTCCTGTGAAGAAGGGGAACTCGCACTCGGTAAAAATGTAACAATTGCCTTCATGCCTTGGCGTGGATTTAACTTTGAGGATTCAATTCTTATTAATGAACGACTTCTCAAGGAAGATACCTTTACTTCGGTTCATATTGAAGTTTTTGA
>DAOVZA010000140.1 GCA_030635405.1 Desulfocapsa sp. | reverse complement strand
GATTGGCGTAGCAGAAAGTGGGATAGAAGAAATTACCGATGATATAATTCGTCAATTCAAACTGAAGAAAAAATAGACTGTTAGTAAAAATTCTAAGGAAAAATTATGTCTGATTTATCACTTAAAGCACTTTCCGGTTACAAGGAGTTTCCAGGACCTGTTGTTACGGTTGTTATGGATGGTGTCGGCCTTGGTCCTGAGGATGAGAATAATGGTGTCCACATGGCCTATACCCCGATACTTGATGAATTGTTGCAGGGCAAGCTTGTTACAAAACTAAAGGCTCATGGAAAGGCTGTCGGCCTACCAACAGACGGAGATATGGGAAACTCTGAAGTAGGCCATAATGCTTTAGGGTCTGGCAGGGTTTTCGCCCAGGGAGCAAAACTTGTTAATGAGGCTCTTCAATCCGGTACCATATTTCAGGGAGAATCGTGGAGAAGCATCAAACAGCGAGTCGAAAATGGAGGCACTCTTCATTTTATTGGACTTATTTCGGATGGAAATGTGCACAGTAATGTTGGTCATTTGAATAAGATGCTTGAGCAATGTAGAACAGAGAATATACCTAAGGTTCGTGTGCATGGCCTTCTTGATGGTCGTGATGTTTCACCAAAGAGCGGGCTTGAATACTTTGCTCCACTTGAAGAGAAACTTGCTGCACTGTCATGTGACGGGAAAGATTACTGTGTAGCATCTGGTGGTGGGCGAATGATCGTTACAATGGATCGCTATGAGGCCGATTGGGCAATTGTTGAGAAGGGGTGGCAGGCCCATGTGCTTGGTGTGGGTAGAGGGTTTGGTTCGGCATGTGAAGCTATACAGGCCTACTATGACGAGGATCCTGAAATGATGGATCAGTACATGGAGAGTTTTGTTATTGAACGAGATGGAGAACCTGTTGGCCGTATAGAAGATGGCGATGCTGTCATTCTCTTTAACTTTCGTGGTGATCGGGCCATTGAACTTTCAAGGGCCTTTGATGACGAAGACTTCAGTGGTTTTGAAAGAGTTCGCAGGCCTGATGTCTTTTATGCAGGGATTATGCAGTATGATGGAGATGCTAATATACCAAAGCATTATCTGGTTGAGCCACCGATAATCGATCGAACACTCGGTGAATATCTTTGCAGCGCTGGGATTACGTCCTATGCAATATCAGAAACTCAGAAATTTGGACACGTAACGTATTTCTGGAATGGGAACAAATCCGGCTATCTTGATGAAAAGCTGGAAAAATATGTTGAGATAGAATCGGACAGAGTTACTTTTGATCTCAGACCCTGGATGAAGGCATCTGAAATAACAGATAGAGTATTGGATACAATAAGAGAAGGAAAATATAAAAATATTCGTTTGAATTACGCCAATGGCGATATGGTTGGTCATACTGGAGTCCCTGCATCTGTACGAATAGCTGTTGAAACTGTTGATCTTATGTTGCGACGACTTCTCCCCGCTTTAAAAAAGGCAAAGGGTGTTGCTGTTATAACGGCGGATCACGGAAACGCAGATTGCATGTGGACAGAAAAAAACGGGATTAGAACACCCATGGTTGCCCATACAACGAATCCTGTCCCTTTTATCGTTAAAGACTTTAGCGGGATGAATGAGTTTGAATTACACATTTTGGATGAAAAGGGGCTTGCAAACGTGGCAGCTACGACCCTTAATCTTCTTGGTTTTGAAGCACCTGATGGATATAAATCGTCATTGTTGAAAATAAAGTAGAAATCACCCTTTGTTGTTTTTTGTATAAAAAACGACGAGATGACTGATATGAAAGAAGGGCTGAGTGGGCTGCTTTTTTTTTGACAGAAAATAATCCACACTTTTTGAATAATGTTGTGGAATTTTTGAAACATACAATGTAGGATAAAAATATGTATAAATTGTGTAGGCAATGAATTGTCGGCTCAAAAAAGAAAGAGTTATTTCTGCCGTCCGTTTCGGGGGAGATGTTGCACACACAACAAAAAAAGCACGATCACGTAGTTGATCAGTACTAAGGACACATTATGTTAGAAGGAACAGTGAAATGGTTTAACGAGGCTAAAGGTTTTGGTTTTTTGGAGCAGGAAGGTGGAAAAGATGTATTTGTTCACTACTCTGCGATTGTAAGTGATGGGTTCAAAACCTTGAACGAAGGTGATAGAGTTCAGTTTGAAATCACCGAGGGTCCTAAAGGTCCTGCTGCAGCGAACGTGAGCAAAATATAATCTGAAATAAGTTTTGTTTCTCGATTGAGAAGGGGCTGAGTCGTTACTAACGACTCAGCCCCTTTTTTTTTGTTTTTTAGGGGAGAGTCATTTTTTACTGAACCTTTTAATTCTTTCAGATTTTGCATTTAGTTCAGGAGAGAGTAGAATGTTGAAAGACCATTTTAAAGTAGGGTCGTTTGTAAAAAGCACTGGAAAAGAATAGAAACACTATTCAAACAGGAGAAAGCAACGATGAAAAGTAAAAGAAGCTCACGAACAGGTTGTTTGGTATTGTTTGTGTTTTTGTGTCTGCTTGTCGTTGCCGCAACTCTTTATTATAGAAATGTAAATGAGGAACCAGCACCGGATAGAAATGGTGTGTCGTGGGTCGTTTCTGTGGAGAAATGTAAGAGTAAGTACGAGGCTTATCGGCCAGGTCTCATAAAAGCTCCAAACTGCAGGAAACGAACCGAGGATAATGGTTACTTCTATTTTTCCTGGAGTCGACCACTGGCAATATTAGTTACAAATAAAGCTGGGAAGATCACAAAAATATCTGCAAAATGTAATGTTTCAAAAGATAGTGGGGAAATCGTCTACATGTCTCTTGGGAAAACTGTAATTGTAAATAAATCTAAGAAATAAAAGCCACTAATCTGTTAACTGTTCTTTTTTAAGCGTTGCTGTGCCTGTTCCAGAATTTCTGAAAGGCTCAGGATCTTAGGTTTGGGAGGTTCGAAGATCATTTTTTGTTCATCTTCAGAATAGTTATTCTTGAGAAACTCCTGAACGTTAAACTGCTGGAACCAACAATCAAGAACTTTACTGCAAGGCAATCCCTTATTTGCTGTTTTGCAATAGTCGAATGTGAGAAAGTGACCCAGCATCTTGCAGTAGCCCTCCTCATTGTCATGTTGCTCTTTCATTATACTGCTCCTGTTTCTATTGTCGTTTAAATGTACCATACCACTGCCAATACTTCTTGGCGAGAAGTGTAAGGATTTACAAATAATGAAAAAACAATCAGTCCTGACCCCTCTTGAGATTTATAAGGTTCTTGAACAGAGTAACTGTAAGCAATGTATGCTCCCAAGTTGTCTTGCATTCGCGGCAGCTGTTATTGGCGGTCAAAAAAAACTTGATGACTGTCCTTTTCTTTCCAGCGAGAACAAAAACAGATTAGCCAAGAATCTTGTGCAGCGTTCAAGTGCCGAGCCCAGGCAGGCCGGGTTTATGGCAAAGCTGATAGTAAAAGTAAAGGAACTTGATTTTGGTGATGTGGCATATGTTGTTGGAGGCACTTATGACCAACAGATCGATATCTTGAGTGTAAAGTCACTTGGCAAAAGCTTTCATATTAATCGAGATGGGATTGTACGTTCCGAGTGCCATATTATTCCGTGGGTGGAGGCACCGTTACTTTCGTACGTATGTAATAGAGATCATAAACAGGTAACAGGACATTGGATTTCTTTTCGTGAAGTCAAAGGCGGTATAGAATGGAGAGGGCTTTTTCGCAGTCGTTGTGAAACTCCACTCAGATTACTTGCGGATGAGCACCCTGAGCTTCTGACTGATATTGTGGATCTTTTTCTTGGCCATGAAGTGGATGGGTTTGATGCAGATATCGCCCTTGTTTTACATCCGTTCCCACATGTGCCAGTTCTTATATGCTATCAGAAGCCAGATGGAGAGATCGAGTCAGAGTTGAATATTTTATTTGATGAATGTTGCGCATCAAACCTGCATGTAAAATCGCTCTATACGCTGTGTGCCGGATTAGTTAAAATGTTTGAACAGATAGCGAAAAACCACTATTGAAAGAAGAGACCTTTTAAAGGCAGTTTCTCAGGATTGCTTCAACTTTACTCGTGTCGTAATCTTTCATACGCCAGACCTTAGCAAGACATATTGCATTCTCTGCTATTTTTTCAATATCATTTTCAGGGATATTGAGTTCACTTATAGTTGTGGGTGATTTTACCTTTTTAAACCATGATTCAAGTGCTGCGATTCCTTGTTCTGCATTATCTAGGGTGTTTTCTGAGCTAATATTAAAAACCCTGCTTGCAAATTGTGCAAATCGCTCTGGTTTAAGGGCCGCGTGAAATCGCATCCATCCAGTGATAATAGCTGATAATCCTGCACCGTGTGGAACATCGTAGAATGCGGATAGTGAATGTTCTATCATGTGCATAGGAAATCCAACTTTACCAAGTCCGGCACCTGTCAGTCCATTTAATGCGAGTGTTGCCGTCCACATTAGATCTGCTCTCGCCTGATAATCATCTGGTTGTTTTAGTACTCTGTCACAACTCTCCATGGCGTTTATTACCAAGCCTTCCATGAGTCTGTCTTGCACAGGAGTATAAGGATCTTCTGTTGTAAAATAAAACTCAAGTACATGAGCAACAGCATCGACTGCTCCATAGGCTGTGTAATCAGCTGGTACGGAGCAGGTAACTGTTGGATCAAGAATGGAGGTTTTTGGAAAGAGACGTTTGTTGCCAAATCCAAATTTTTGTGAAGTGGTATCGTTTGTTATTACCATACCTGAGTTCATCTCAGATCCTGAGGCTGCAAGGGTGAGAACGGTGGTTAAAGGAAGTGGTGATTTAACACTTTTCTTTCCTGTGAAAAATTTCCAGACATCATGTTGAACGGTGGCTCCTGCGCAAATAGCTTTGGCTTCATCAATTACAGACCCTCCTCCAACGGCGCATATAACTTCACAGTTGTTCTTCTTAGCAAGTTCTATCCCCTTGTGTACGTGGGAAAGAATCGGGTTTGAGCGAACGCCATCATGTTCCGTAACTATTGCACCAGCAGTTTTAAGGGACTCAATAACCTGGTCGTACAGGCCATTCTTCTTGATGGACGCTGTTCCGTAGACGAGAAGGACATTTTTCCCAAACAATGTGGTTTCATCTCCAATTGAAGGGACTGTGTTTTGTCCAAAAAGAATTTTAGTGGGATTGTGGAATACGAAATTCTGCATGGATAATACCTGGTTGATGATGAATGAAATATAACCGAATCAGATTTGTGATCTTTAAGTTAAAGCTTGCGAGAATGATTGCGTTAAATCAATAAATTGATCAAGATCAAGTGTTTCAGCACGAACCGTAGGGGCGATTTGTGCCGCAGTTATGGCTTCTTTGGTGAGCTGCTTTTCAAGCTTTTTGTCACCATCGCTTTGTTCATTGAAAAATCTGCCTGAAGAAAGTGTATTAAGCAGGGTCTTTCTCCTTTGGCTAAAGGCTCCACGAACAATCTTTTGAAAGAGAAGGGTGTCGTAATTTCTGGAGTTGATTGCTTCAGTGTCACAAAAATCAATATATACCACAACTGAATCGATCTTTGGGCGCGGGTGAAATTCAGCAGGTTTGAGTGTGAGCAGTGATTTTACAGTGGCACAGCTTCCCAGTAAGACAGTGGGGATTCCATACTGTTTAGTGCCAGGTTGTGCAGTGAGACGATCAGCAACTTCTTTTTGAAGCATGATTGTGGCCCAAGCCATTTTATCTTTATGCTCAATAAGTTTAAACAAAAATGGATTGGAGATGGAGTAGGGCAGGTTTGCCATGATTTTCAATGGTCCGTTGCTGAGTTTGTGTAACTCATCGAAATCTGCTTTTAGAATATCCTGATGCATCAACGTGACATTGTCAGGAAGGTCATTTTTTTTCTTGTGAAAGCGTACAATTCCACTATCCACTTCAAGGCCGAATACCTGTGCTGCCTGATCGGCAATTGGTTGCGTGAGAGCACCCAAGCCAACGCCGACTTCAATGATGATATCATCTGGACGAATCTGGCCACAACGTGCAACGGCTTCAGCTGTTGCTTTGTTTACGAGAAAATTTTGGCCAAGTTGTTTTTTAGGCGCAAGGTTTTCTTCTCTGAGGGATTTTCTGGTTTCACCGTACCTTGTCATGATTCTTTTTATCTTGTTTGATTTTTATCTTTTTGGCTCGAAGTATATGTCTCTGTCGACGCTTTTCTCTGATCTTGAGGAAGAGGCGCAGGGTAAAGAAATACCAAAAAATGGCTGTTGGTATGGTTAGAACTAAACCACCACTTAACATGACAATGATAAGTTCAGATCCTTGGCTTGCTAGTACCTGGATAGATTCCTT
>DAOVZA010000055.1 GCA_030635405.1 Desulfocapsa sp. | reverse complement strand
TACTAATAAAGAGAAACATTATACTTGTTACAAGGATCGGAATAAAAAGTGCCTTAAAGGCAGCAAACTGAGTTTTTGCCTGAAGATGTCGCTGAGCATTAGGATCAGAGTTATCAACTATATTGACGGACCACCATTGGATTAAAATAAAGACCAGAAAATTAGGAAACGAGTTCCCGTTGGTATTTGTCTTAAATGATGGAATTAAAGCCGTTTGTTCGCTAAATCCAGCACGAAGGGTTTCGTATATAACAGCTGGCCCGTCATATGCCTTAAAGATGAAATAACAGATGATCATTGGAGCTGTTACACAGATTATTGCATTGAAAAAGTCAGTTCGTATTTTTTGATGAAATGAGTTTTTAAATACAAGTAAAAGGACTCCGCATGTTAGTAAGATTTCCGTACTGAACATGAGATTGACATCAACAACTTCGAGTAGCTTTTTTAAGGCCAGTATGATGAATGCTCCAAAGAATGGAATAACAAAAATAGAGAGAAATATTGCGCGAAAAATGTGTAATATAACAGCTGATTTTCCTGAAAACCGTAATCGTATAAGCTCGTTGTCAGTTTTGAAGTGAAGCCTTGACCACATGGTTGCAAAGAGAATAGCTGGTACTCCTGCAAGCAGGAACCTGCTTTTTAGCATCCAAATACCAGAATAACCATTTTCAAGAATTAGCCCCATACTCATCATGTCCGTCATTGGGCTCCATTCAATCATAAGTAATGAAGCAGCGAGGAGCACCCAGCTAGGCTTTTTGTCTTCGCCAAACATTTGATTAAATCGTTTGGCTCGATACAGAATCGAAAGGCCTCCTATAAAAACTAAATATACGCCTATAACAAGGTAGTCTGTTGTTGAAAGTGAAATCATTGTTAATTAAGTAAACGGCTAAGTGCGTTTTCGGTTATATTCATGAGTTTTGCCAGTTCCTTTTGGGTTGGCTTTCGTGGCAAGTCTCGTTTTACATTTTCCTGTTCGATGATACGGGAATAGATTTTAAAGATGTGCCGCATATATGATTTTTTTAGATCAGTAAGAGGCTTCCTGGTTGAAAGCTCCTTGAGTTCTTTTCTGTTTTGCGGATCTTGTAAATATAGTCGAAGCGCATCATCGTAGATTACTAAAGCATCCTTCGATGCTGGAATCACACTAGCCTCTCTGTGCTCACTGTTCAGCCGTTTCATTTCTTCGTCTCCAAAAACAACCCACCGACGAAGAAAGTTATTTAATTCACGAATGTTTGATTCTTTCCAGTCTTGTCTGGATATCCTTGCACTGTTTTCATGACCAGTAAGCTTTTCCTGGAAGAGTTTAATGTCACAAGGAGTCAGCTTACGAGTCTTGCCTTCATGGAAAATAGTCGTCCATGTGTACCGTTCTAAAAGAACGAATGCTATTTTTGAAATAGTGCCAGGGCTATGTTGTTCAACCTCGCACAAGGGATGAATTTCAACATCGAGTTGACTGATTCGACTTTTCAGGTCCGGACGAATTCCAGTAGCTGAATTGAGTCTTTCTGGTTGCGCTGCGGCAATAATACGCACATCTGCATAGCAGTTTTCAACCCCGCCCAATGGACGATATTCACCATTTTCAAGAAAGCGTAAGAGTTTCGCTTGAATTCTGGGGCTCATGTCTGGCAACTCGTCAAGAAACAGTGTACCACCTACAGCAGTCGCAAGAAGACCGGGACTGTCGACTTGAGCTTGATTATGTGAACCTTTCATGTAGCCAAACATTTCACTTTCAAGCAATTCATCTGGTAATCCAGCGCAGTTAATGGTTACAAAAGGTTTATCACGCCTTATGCTGAATTCATGGATAGCCCAGGCGACTGCTTCTTTACCACTTCCGGAATCACCTTTTATAAGTACATTAAAATCAGTTGCAGCTATTTTATTGAGTCGGGAACGAAGTAAATCGATTGAGTTTTGTTGTCCGTTTGCTTCGCAAGAATAACTGCCACCTGCCATATCAGGCTCTCCGAGTTCAAAATATCGAATGGCACGATTATATTCTCTGCTTATAGCTCCATCTTCAACTGCCTGACCAAGAATGAGTTGCCGTGTAATTCCACCTAATTGATCTACACGAGATATTATTGCGATCATCAGACGATATTGAATCCATACACGTGTTAATTCGGTATGGTCATACGATTCGAAATTATTTTTCGCTTTTTGCTGTAATGGTGTGGTGTCTCTATCAGTATCTAGCGTCAGTCTTCTGCCTTCGAAGATGTTGGCACTAAACGTACAACCTGTTTGTTTGCACCATTGGACTAAATGTTGAAAACACTTGTGCGACGCTAACATAACTTGCGAACACTTCAGTGAAGTCTCCTCTATAACAAGCCTTACTTCTTCCAGATGTTCCTCTGATAGCCAGTTGACAGAAATTAAAAAGAGATCCTTGTCGAAACTTGTTCTGCTGATAATCTCAAGTCTCTTAGCAAGTGTACTGGCTCGTATGTGCTCAACCTTTCCAAGTTGCAAATCTTCCGATTTGTCAAAAATCAGTTTTGCATAGGAAACAGATGCTTCTCGTGAATCTACCAGGATGTGCAGTTTGGGCTGTGATATTTTCATTGATTGTTCATTTTTTGAGAATGATTCGACTAATAGAAATGATAATTTTTAAAGAAGGACTACTAATATCACAAAATACGGTATTTCAGTACCACTTAATTTGGTTTTAATACAATTTAAACATGTCAGATCTTTTTGACAATTATAGTAATCCGAAAATAATACTGTGATTACCTGTACATGTGACATTTGAGTAGCGTAGGTGGCATATGGTCTGATTCTTGCGACTTAATAATTAAGGTGATTTATTGTTAGGCAGCAATTTTATCTAAAAGCTTCGATATAGTTTGTTTTTTAATTATTTGATTCGTCAAGAATGCTGCCAGTAAAAAATGTTTTTACTGCAAATTGTTATGTGAATGAAAATATAGGGAAAGTGATTTTATGAAAAAGATAACTAAACGACAGAGACAAATAATTGATGCTTCAATTCATTTGATTGCTGATCGTTCAATATCTGCTCTAACAATTAAGAATATTGCCCAGGAAATAAACCTGACAGAAGGTGCGATATACAGACATTTCTCAAGCAAGAAAGCGATATTGTTAGGTATTCTTCAGTTGTTTCATCAGACAGCAGAAAAAACCCTTAAGGAATCCTGCCACTCGAACAAACCGGCTCTTGAGCAAATAGAAACAATTTTTTCACGACATGTTGATTTCTTTTTAGAAAAACCTGCTGTAACCGCAGTTATCTTTTCTGAAAGCATTTTTCAAAATAATGATGAACTCTCACAAGAAGTATTCAGTTTAATGGAAATGCATGAAAAGGCTATGCATTGCATTATTGAAAGAGGCCAAGAGAACAAAGAAATACTATGTGATATGGGTGACAAAGAAATCATCAGGCTTGTTCTAGGATCTATACGCTACACAGTTACCAAATGGAATTTGTCGTCATATGGTTTTGATTTAAAACATGAGTGTTCTTTAGTTATTTCTGGCCTTAACAAAATGCTGGCCACGAATTAATTTTTAATGATCACTTTATTCATTTCTCTGCAACAAAAGAGTGTCCTATCAATTATCACTTTTTTTCCACAAGGTAACAATTGAAAAAACAGGCCAAGATATTTATTCTGCTCAGCATCCTTATTGCCTGTGCATGCTGTTTTTTTGTTTGGATTAATTACCATTCATCAAAACGTGTTTTACAAAAGAATCACGACCAAATTGGTGTTCAACTTAAGGGAGCATTCCAAGCGGCATTTAGCGCCACAGAAACCCGCATGCTGCAAATTTCCACATTTGTGAGTTATGACCCTAGAGTACAGCAACTTTTCCTTAAAGGAAAGTTGGCTGTTTTAGATGAAGGCGGGGGAGCTGGCGGTGAAAAAGCAGCCAATATCCGTCAGGAATTGTATACTCTTGTCGCACCGAGTAGAGATATACTTGCTGAACAATTCCAATTTCGTCAACTCCATTTTCATCTCGGACCTGGCTCTCTTTCCTTTCTCCGTAGTCACAAACCCACAAAATTTGGAGATCAAATGAATGATTTCCGACACACTATAGTTGCTGCAAACAATGAACGCGTACCAATCACTGGTTTTGAAACCGGTCGTATCTCATCAGGGATTCGGGGCATCAGTCCGATTTTCGCAACTGACTTAAACAGTGGTGAAAAAACCCACTTAGGAGCAGTAGAAGCAGGTACATCCTTTAGTACAATGATTTCATCTCTTAAGGAAAACGAAAAAGCCAATTTTGCTGTACTACTGACTCTGAAGCATCTTGAAGAGAATATATATCCTGATGTCTTCAAAGATCTGCTGCAAATGAATCCACCTGTGAATAACTACATGATCGAGGCTACAACCTCTCCTTCCATAAGAAAAATCATTGATGAGGGTTTTGTCTCTCCGGCAGGTGGAAGTTCAGATATTGTGTCAAACCAATACCTGGATGGCAAATATGCAATTATGGGATTTCCCCTTCGTGATTTTATTGGAACAAGGGACGGCAGTTTGCCTGATGTGGGCATGGTTTTGGCGTGGTGGGATATTAGCCAGGAGAAGGCAGCAGCAAACCGTAATCTTATATTGAATATTATCATTGCAGTGTTCTTTTTTTGTTTTATGGAAGCCATTATGTTTTTCGGGATTCGCACCAGTTCCAAAAAACTTATTGATATTATAGAAGCTGATAAAGTTGACTTAGAAAAAGAGGTTGCTCTTCGAGTTAAAATTAAAAAGGAATTGCTTCAAAGTGAGAAAAAATTCCGAACTATGGCTAATTTTTCTTATGATTGGGAAGTCTGGCATGGTCCGGAAGGCGAGTATCGTTATATCTCGCCTTCCTGTGAGCGTATTACCGGGTATGCCAAAGAAGCCTTTTGGGAAGACCCAGACTTCTTTATGAGTATTGTTCATTCAGACGATCAGGACCATGTGCAAAAGCATAGGCGGTTCCATTTTAATCGAAGTTTTGAACAATCAGAAATGACTTTTCGTATTATTACCAGAAAAGGTGATACTCGATGGATCTGGCATCAGTGCCAGGCAGTTATAGGAGAAGATGGAGAATGGCTAGGCCGAAGAACCACAAATAGAGATGTAACTCAGCTCACGGAAACAGAACGAAGGCTTAGGGATAGTGAAAGTTTATTGAAACAGACACAGAAACTTTCAAAAATTGGACATTGGAACCTCTCCATTCAAAACAACGAGATTTACTGGTCAAAGGAAATATACAGTATTCTTAATCTTGATCCACATCACGCTCAGGCAAGTCATGAAAACTTTCTTGAGGCAATACATCCAGACGATATAGAACGTGTCAATCTGGCATATTCTGAGTCTTCATCAACAAAAAAACCATACAACATTGAAAATCGACTGATAGTAACAGATGGGGAAGAAAAGTGGATTCATCAGAGAGGAATTATACAATATGATCAAAAAGGAACCCCAGTTCGTTCTTTGGGTGTGATACAGGATATAACAAACAGAAAGAAGCAGGAAGAGACTCGTTTACTTCTTAATCAGCAAGATGAAGATTTGAAACGTTTTAAAAGTTTAAAAACCATGGCTGGAGCGATTGCTCATCGTTTCAATAATGCCATGATGATTGTTCAAGGCAGTCTGGAGATGATCAATACGATTTTACCTGAAAACTCACAAGAACACGAGATGGTTTTAGATGCTTTACAAGCGTCAAAAGGAGCATCGCAAGTTGGAAGCAACATGCTTAGTTATGTTGGTCAGCAAAACGCCGATTTTCAAAAATATTCACTGGCAGCTATTGCAAAAGAAACTCTTGATTCCTTGGAAAAAACTTTTCCGCAATCAATGTCTATTCAGTTTCTTGAACCAGCCGGCCCTCTCTACTGTTCGGTGGATCAGAAGCAAATACGAGCTGTGATGGAGAGTATTGTTACAAATGCCGTTGAATCAATGACTGACACCACAGGGAAAATCGAAATTAGCTTTAGTACCGACACACTGTCCAGTGCGTCTTTTCCAATATCTTTTCAAAACAGGGAAGGGCGTGAAGGAACGTACGTATGCTGCCAGATTAAAGATACTGGCCATGGTATAAGCGCAGATAATTTACCACTCATTTTTGAACCATTTCATACCACTCGATTTTTTGGCAGAGGTCTTGGACTTGCGCTAACGGTTGGAATTATGCGGACACATTATGGCGCTATTACGGTTGAAAGCACTCCAGGGGTGGGGACAACAGTGAAAATTCTATTGCCATCAATTTAATAGAACCTTAATTCAACAGGTTGTATTTTTTATTGAATTTCCAAAACCAA
This sequence comes from Desulfocapsa sp., assembly GCA_030635405.1. The sequence goes on along the minus strand of DAOVZA010000055.1, from coordinate 2,699 downwards.
ATTGCTAACTGCTGTTGAAATAGAAATGCTAAAGCGATCATCATGGCAGTTTGTTCCGGGAAGGCGGTAACTGCAATACCGATACAGATGGGCAGGTTTCGTAACTCCACATTTAAGAGTAGCGTTATTGCATCTTTATAGGAGAAGAAACTGCGGCCAATAGCTATACAGAGAATAAATATAACGCAATACCAGAGAAGCAGGCAGGATAATGCCTGAAAGATAAGTTCCGGATAGCTGAAGAACATGCCTGCTTTCATGCTCACACTTGTAAACAAAAGATAGATAAGCCCCCAGACGCTAAAGGCAGGAAGCAGTGGCTTAATATTTTGTTTAAACTCATTTTGGCTATATTTTTTAAGGAGTTGTTTGTGCGTAATCACTCCTGCGACCAACGGAATAAAGACAACAAGCCCTATGGTTCTGCCAATATGAAGGACATCTATTTCCACTAGAGTGCCAGCCAGGATATAGAGATAGAGTGGCGCAAGAAGTGATCCCAAAATCAGATTACTTGTGCTGAGTTTCAGGGAGGCCTTTACGTTTCCTTCAAAAAGCATGGTGAAGGCAACAGCCATGTTCCCACCTGGTACAACACTGATAATGAGAAGACCAACACGTAGCTCAGGCCATGGTTCCAGGAAAATCAATCCAATTAACAGGGCGCTCAGGGGGAGTACAAAGAAGTTGAGCAGTAGATTAACTCCCATCAATCGTAGATCCGTGAGTTTGAATAATTCACGTGGCTGAACCCCAATCATTGCGGGATAAATTGTTAAGATGGCAATTGGTAGAATAAGTATTTTTAATGGAGATGTGTCGACGAAACGACCACAGAGTAGGGCAAGACAAATCACAGTGGGGATAACAGCGATCAGATGTCTTGATGGATATGTAAAGAAATTCCTGAAAGTCATTGTGCTACTTATCCATTAAAGTTCCTTGCAAAGAGTGATGTCCGGCATGGTGAATATTGATAAGTCTTATGTCACCGGGGATACAACTGCTGGCATTCTGAATGTGTATCAGGTGATTAGTTCCGGCTCTGGCGACGAGTGAATCGCCGTTGTTCTTTTCTATCATTGCAGAGATGTTTTCACCAACATATCCCTGATTGTGTTTGAGGCAGATTTCATCCTGTCGTGTCTGAAATCTGAGCAGACGCTCTGACTTGACAGATTCTTCAACTTTGTCTTCAAAACTTTCAGAACGTGTTCCCGGGCGATCTGAATACTTAAAAGAATAGGAGCCGTGGAATTGAACTTCCTCTAAAAGAGACATGGTGTCCTCAAAATCCTGATCAGTTTCTCCTGGAAAGCCGATGATCATATCGGTGGTGATTGCGATATCTGGACAATAGGAGCGTAGAGCTGCAACCTTTTCAAGGTAAAGTTCACGGGAATATTTACGGTTCATCAGAGACAAAATCCTGTCTGAGCCAGATTGCACAGGGAGATGGAAGTGATGACAGAGAATATCAACATCTTCAAAACAGCGCACCAAATCATCGGAAAGATCCTTGGGGTTTGATGTCGTGAAGCGGAGTTGTTTTAATCCCTTAATTTTTGCTACTGCCCGAAGGAGATCACTAAAACTGTAATCGGAATTGCCAGTTTTGACTTCATTGGTTCGGCCGTAGGAATTTACATTCTGGCCAAGAAGAGTGATTTCTTTAATTCCAGCTGCTACCAGAGATTCGGCTTCTTGAAGTATGTGGCTGGCTTTTCGTGATATTTCACGACCTCTTGTATAGGGGACAACGCAGTAAGTACAGTAGTTATTGCAGCCCTGCATAATGGTGAGGAACTTTTTATATTCTACAGTTGCTGATTTGGGATTTTGTGTTTTTAAATCAGGAATAAATGCGGGAATAGTGTAGGAATCTTCAAGAGATGTAGCAACAGATCCCGACTTGCTATCTTCGATAAGCTCGGCTAGTTCGTAGATGTTTTGAGTACCCACGACAAGATCCACATGAGGCATACGTTCTATAATTGTTTTCCCTTCCTGCTGTGCAACACATCCGGCAACACATATCTTGAGTTTTGGATTGCGTTTCTTGTGTTTGCGTAGCACTCCAAGAAGGCTCATGACCTTTTGTTCAGCTTTTGCACGAATAGAGCAAGTGTTTAAGATTATAAGATCGGCGTCATCAGATTCGCTGGTTTCAACATATCCTTTTTCTGAAAGGAGCTGAGCCATAATCTCAGAATCACGCAGGTTCATCTGGCAGCCAAATGTTTTGATAAAAAATGATTTTGAATCCATGATAATAGAACCGTTCTGGTTTTTCCGTATGTGTAAATGCGGTTGTTTTATTGAGCTAGCAAGATCTGTAAGTAGTTCGAAGAGAACTACAACTTTTTCCTGTGGATAACGAATACAGACGGTACCTTTTTCCCCAGGAACAGTGGAGAGCAGGCAAAGCCCATCGTATGCTTCAAGAATGAATTTCAGATAATGGTATCTTGCCGGGTTGATCCGAAGATACAATGATTGCAGCTGCATAAATAGTTGAGCTATCTGGAGTTGGTCGTTTATACAGAAAGTGAAGAATCAACTTCACCCATCTGGTGTTCCCGGGCAGCGAGTAGCGGAACCACGACCTCAAGAATGTATTCATCGGTCTGTGCTGCGGCTCGTCCTGTAAATTGGGTGTAATCGCCTACAAGCTTCATGAGATCATCAAGTGAGAAGGG
>DAOVZA010000043.1 GCA_030635405.1 Desulfocapsa sp. | reverse complement strand
AGGAAGACAAGAACCATGTCTACCGTGTTCGTCGTACAGTTATGGGTCTGCAGTCGGGTATTTCCGGTGCTCTGCGTTATCAATACTCTGCCCAGGAATCCAAGTTTTCCTCATTCTCCGGCGTGGGAATGGATGATAAGGATTACGTACCGGCCCATCGCGGTGGGGTTCAGAAAATGGACACCCTGCCGGTATTCTCAGCAAAAGATCTTGAGACCGATGATGATGGAGTACCTATCACCGTTGATGATATGGGCAACCCCATGCGGATTTCCGGCGAAAATGCCGATTCCCAGTGGCGTAAATCCTGTGCTCGTTGTCATTTCTGGAACGAAGGTAAACAAGCTCCTGCTGATTACCGCGCCCAGGGTTGTGCCTCCTGTCATGTTCTCTATGACAATGATGGTTACTACAAAGGGTCTGATCCAACTATTCCAAAAGACGAACGTGGTCATGGAAAGGTTCATCAAATCACCATTTCTATTCCAGCCGAGCAGTGTATTCACTGTCATAACCGCGGCGGACGAACTGGTGTGAGTTATGAAGGTCGTGTTGAATCAGATTTCTACGGAACTCCTTTCATGGGTGGAAATCACTCCAGTGAGAAATTCCATGGTAAATATTACAATACCCCATTGATGGATATCCATTATGAGAAGGGTATGGAATGTATCGATTGTCATACCCAGTTTGACACCATGGGTGATGGAAATCTCTACTCCAAAAAACATGAGCAGGCTGAAGTTCGTTGTCAGGATTGTCATGGTAGTTATAAAGAAGGCCTCATTACCACTAAAGTAACCGATCCTGATGATCGTGTTATTCGTCTTGGTATGGTTTCTCCAAACTACGAAAACAAAGTTGGCGATGAAATGGTTGTTACCGCTCGTGGTAACAAATACACCAACGTTAAAATCATTGATGGTGAGCCAATTCTGCTCTCCAAATTTGATGGTCGTGAGCATCTGATGCCCATTATCACCAACAAAAAAGGTATCCATTCTATTCCACAGCATCAGGAACGTATGGAGTGCTGGGCATGTCATGCTCGTCACACTTCACAGTGTTACGGTTGTCATGATAACTATGACCAGACCGCTAAAGGTGGAGATAAACTGACCGGACAGAAATCTGCCGGTAAGTGGCCAGAATTCAGAACCTACGTACGTTACGATACCCCGCTTCTCGGTATCAGTGCCAAGGGACTGGTAAATACCTACGTTCCAGGTTGTCAGGTATTCTTTAACGCTGTAAATGGCGGCGGCGAGATCATTGGTGATTTCGACAACTTCATTTTCCAGTCTGCTGAAGGATATTCTTCTGTAGCCACCAACCCTGTTTTCACACATACTATTCGTACTGAAGTTCGTAGTTGTGAAGACTGTCATCTCAATTCCAAGACCATCGGTATTGGAACAGGACACATGAGTATCGGTGCTGATCCGTCAGGAAAAGACGATTCAATGCATTATACTTATGAGATGGATCGTTCAGGCTTAAGTGCTGCCTTTCCGCTTGATGTTATGGCAACACCTCAGGGTAATCAGATCGCTTCAACATCTCATGTTGGTGCGCGTCCGTTTAACCAGGCTGAGATGACCCGTATCCTTAAAGTTGGTAACTGTCTTCCATGTCATGATGGCTATGACGATAAGATCTACCAGGATATCTACAAAGCCTACGAAGACTTCCCAACCAAGTGTAAAAAAGATGAATTTATTAAAAAAGCAACCACCGCAACTAACTAAAGGAGGAGCGTGATGAGTAAATTTAAACTTTCAACAATCCTCACAGCCTGTGGTGCAGGAGCCTTCCTTATAGGGCTTGTTGTCACCCCGGGTATTGCTGCGGATAAGATGATTAAAGTTGGGGATAAAATGTATCCCCTTAAAAAAGTGGATGACCTTTCAGACTTTGCTGACCCAAGGCGCTTTGAGCTGCCAATGAAGGAAGTGGACGGCCAAATGATGAAAGTAACCCCCGAGGGTGTTCCATTTGCATGGAATAAACCTCGTAAAGCTCAACTGGAAAAAGAGTATCTTGATATTAAATTTCCAGTGGACAAAGTATTTTCCGGTGTAACAGCCGCCAGCAAAGGCGGAGCCTGTCTGACTTGCCATGAAGGCATCGAAGCGATCTCCGACACCCATGATTTTGCCTGTGTTCAGTGTCATCAAGGAAATGATACGGCAACTGATATGGCTGCTGCTCATACGGGTATGTTTTCTAATCCGTCTGATGGAAAAGTTGTTGCAAAGACCTGTGGAACATCAGAGTGTCATGCTGACCAGCTTCACAAGGTTGAGACTTCACTTATGGCGACTTCTGCCGGTGAGATCAATGCACCACGCTATGCATGGGGCGCCCAGGCCAACGTTGATGCCACTTACTCTGTAAATGGTAAAGGCGGAACCAAAGTGCTTCCAACATATGCTGAATCTGGAGAACTTGTAGACGATATGCTTCGTAAAAAATGTTTACGTTGTCACATCAACTCTCCTTCTCCAAACCGTCTTGGTGATTACCGCGCCACAGGTTGTGCTGCTTGTCATATGATTTACGCAAATGACGGCCAGACAATGACCGGTGACAAAGCTATTCGAATGACCCAGGAAGCAAATAATGAAGCTAAAGCCAATGATCCTAAGCTTAAATCTGATCTTTCAGGCCTTATCTCCAAACGTGGTTATCCAATGAAGCATCGTTTAACCACCGCTATTCCTACCGTACAATGTGTCCGCTGTCATAGTGGAAACAGAGTTGGTACCGAGTATATCGGACTCTTTGAACATGATTTTGAGAAGATGTACCGTTCTCCTCGTTACAAATGGAATGCACCACTGGCTCCTTATGGAATCGATCATCATACTCTGATGCCAGATATCCATTATAAAGCTGGTCTTGCCTGTATCGATTGTCATACTGGCTCTGAAATGATGGGTAGCGGAGAAACATTCGCTGCAGCTCATCAGGCCACTGAAGTGACCTGTGATACCTGTCATGGTACAGTTTCTGCTTCTGCTAAAACTGCAGCCCTTGCAACAGGTGATGCAGCACTCGCTGGTGCTAATGCCAATCCAAACTATAGCGCCAAAGTTGGTGATATGGTGGCAGTCACTGCCAAGGGTACCAAAATGGCCAACGTCATGAAAACTGACAAAGGCATGATACTTACCTCTAAGGTAACTGGTAAACAGCACGTGATTCCACAGCTTATGGATATGGAGAAACAACCCGTTGCCCATGCCGTCTCCGGACATATGGAAAATATGGAATGTTCTGCATGCCATTCAGGTTGGGCATCGCTTGACTTCGGAACACATCTTATGCGTGAAGATTATCCATCGTATAAGAAATGGAAACGCTGGCGTGAGCCGGATCCACAAACCCTTAAACTTCTCTATGCCACACTCGGATCAGGTGTTGGTGACAAGATGGTCACCCCGGATCGTAAGTTTAAAGGCATGAAGAAGGACAAATGGCCAGCCGCGCAAGAGATGGATCTCTTAAATGGCGAAGTCACAACCGGAATCTGGTTTGGCTCCATGACCATGCGTAACTGGGAAGATGTTATCCTTGGTAAAGGTGCCAATGGTAAAATCTCCATGTTCCGTCCTCAGTATCAGTACTTTGTCAGCCACATCGGACCAGAAATTGGAAAACTCCGTGGTGCTGAGAAAGATCTGAAGAAGAAACTTCTTATGACTTCTGATCCTGATGCGCGTTTAGCTATTAAACTTGAACTCCGCACAATGAAGAAAAAAGTGAAAGCTCAACTCTTCTTGGATTCACAGCTTACGCAAACTCAGGATGGTATGCCAGGGTTGGTTATGAACGCCTACTCTCCACATACCATTCAAACTGAAGGCCGTACATGTGAGCAATGCCATAACAATGGTGAGGCTGCAGGTCTTGGTCGTTCTGTGTTCTATGCAGCAGAAGACACCTGGGTACCACAGCTTGATTCAGGACGTGCCGGACTGCCAATGGATTTCCAGATCAAGCAAGTTGTTGCTGAAGATGGAACTCCACTGCAGATTACTACTCAGAAAGGTGCTCGTTTCTTCAATAAAGAAGAGATGGACAGCCTGCTGATCAAATCTGATGCATATCGTGCTCTCAGATATCAGGATCTGCAAGACAGAAACTTTGGAACTCTTCTTGATCGTAAAGAGGCTGCCCTTACCGGTGGCGCTAAGCGTATGGTCAAAAAAGGTATCTCTAACGGTGATGTTCGTAAGGTTGGTTCTTACTACGACTCCGTTCGTTATGGTTTCTGGCAGACTGATCCAATTGTCTTTACCGATGACTACTTTAAGAAGGGTCTGAAGACTAAGACTGGTCGGGATGTATGGGACAGTGCGGTAATTCAGGAAGAAAAGAAGGTTATTGAGGATGGTTCCAGAACCTACCTCACTCCTGAAAACACTAACTTCAACTGGATTCCTGAAGATCAGCAATAAGCAATAAGCTGATCTGAATTATCCAAGCCTGGACACTCTCTCAGAGTGTCCAGGCTATTTCTGTTTTCCAGGTATTGGTTTTCAGAGTGGGAAAATAATGATAGATTCTTTGTAACTATTCAGCAAGTGCAATGAATTACCCGAAAATCTGAACTGTAACTGTTCGGCAGTACTTCAAATTCGTTTATTTTGGGTTCCGAAGCATACTAGGAGGTTGTCCGAGAATAGACATTTTGTTCAAAATCGAAGAATTATCCAAAAATAAGCACAGCCATATATTTGATATTGCGAGCATTATTTTTTTGATAATTCTGAAGAGTTTGGGCGAAAGGGCATTCTCGGACAGCCTCCTAGTGCTATGTGAGGAGGTCAAAATGGACGTAGTTAGAGTGCTGCTGAATAGTTACGATTCTTTTCCTACTCTGAAAACTCGTAGTTGATATATTTAATTGAAATAGGAGGAAAAATTCAAATGAACAACAAACTGAGCACATTGAAAATCGTTGTCCAGGTGGCAATGGCTTTCGGTCTGATAATCTGCTTTAGCACGACTAGTATTGCTGCAGGAGATGTGAAACGTGGCAAGCGAAAATACAATGAATTCTGCACTCCCTGCCACGGTAAAAATGGTATGGGTGATGGAACCAGAATGCTGGTTGAAAAATTTGATCCAGCACCGCGAAATCATACTGACGGTAATTATATGAACCGCAGAACCGATGTCCTTCTCTTTAAGACCATCAAAGAGGGCGGTAAGTCTCAAAACTTCTCACATATCATGCCTCAGTGGAAACACATCCTTAAAGACAAAGAGATCTGGAACGTTCTAGCCTATGTTCGCTCTCTTGCTAAAAATCCAGAATGGACAGGAACCCCTCTTCCACCTGAAAAGAAATAAATATATCACAATACGTTAAAGAACTGATACACATCGATCTACATTTGGAGATACAATGAAAAAGATTTTACTCTGCAGTGTGCTTGCTCTGTTTATAAGTACCCCTGCATTTGCTGAGAAAAAGATAGAATATGATTTTGCCGGAGTAAAAAGCTGTAAGAAATGCCATCGTAAAGTTTGGAAGAGCTGGAAAGAAACCTTGATGGCCGATTCCTTCACCATTTTAAAACCGGGTGAGCGTGCAGAGATAAAGACAAAAGCAGGACTTGATCCCAATAAAGATTATACCAAGGATGCAACCTGTCTTCCCTGCCATACAACCGGATACGGTAAACCTGGTGGATTTGTTAGTGTTGAAAAAACTCCAACAATGATCGGGATAAGTTGTGAAGCCTGTCATGGTGCTGGTAAAAAGTATAATACAGTAATGGCTAAACACAGTCGAACCTACACTGAGGAAGAAGTCGAACACGCTGGTCTTAACCTTGACCCGCGAGTCACCTGTGTAGAATGCCATAATGATAAGAGCCCAACTCATAAGTTTCAGGAAGCATTTGATGCCAGCGAACATGACTGGCCTGGGCACGATGAAGTGAAACTGAAATATCATACACCTGAGTATCAGGCTAATAAACTATGATGGAATCAAAAAAATTCTTCATCTTCTTCGTTGCTACAGAATTCCCATCATTTCGACGTACTCCAAGTACGACGAAATGATAGGAATTCTACGCGCCTCGAATATGAAGTTTTTTTTGAATCCATCTGACGAACCAGGTTTTGTAAAAACTATGAATTACATAGAGGGTATTTATATGAAACAAATTACGGGACTAATACTGATTGGAGTGGCTTTGCTCTGCTGTGCCGCTGGAGTTGCACAGGCAGAAACAGTGGAGATTGAAATCAGAAACTTCAACTTCTATCCGCCAGATCCTGTCATTGATGTTGGCGATACCGTTGTCTGGACTAATAAGATGAATTATGGTCACTGGGTTATTTCTGGTGTGGATATGCGCCACAACAATAAATTTTTCTCCTATCTCTTACTGAAGGGGACTAAGTTTAGTTACACCTTCCGTACACCAGGTGATTTCCCATATTACTGCCCCATCCATTCAATGCAGGCCATGATATCAGTTGTTGGCAAAGCACCTGAGGAAGGCAAGCCAGCGGCTGAAGAAGGTGGCAAAAAGAAACGTCGCCGCAGAAATTAAGAGTCCATGGATAAACGAGTCAGCTCAATTTTGTTCTCCATTGTATTACTTGTTTCCGCTGTGCTGATTGTTCTCTATCAGGACAGTGGTAACGACGGTGGCCAGAACCGACTGAGTTCTGCCCAATCTTTCCAGAGGGCTCTTGGTGGCATTGGAATGGGTGCCACCACCGTTCCGGCCTGGAATTTTGGTGATTTTGATCCACGTTTGCAACCGAATGGCTATGATCGTAGTTATCCGTTGCCGGGCGGGTATTCTTATACTCCCGACCGGCTTACAATGGTCAGCAGTTTCTAGTCGTATATTTCAATGCAGCTACACATAAACCTCTTTATTCAGGCCATCCTTTCGATACAACGTAACCGTGCCAGAAGTTTTGTTGTTATAGGCTGTCTGCTTGCTGTCCTTGTGCCTTTTGTAACAGCCATGGCCGTATCGGAAGGTGTAAGAGAACAGTCCTTTGTCTCCATTGATATGGGGGCTGATTTATACATTACCCGCGCCCAGTATGGTCGTAACGGCCCCATTAAAACAGACAAAGTAACTGAATTTTTGAAAATCCCTGGAGTTACCAAGGTTATTCCACGGATAAGCGGGCGTACTTATATTGGAGAAGACCTTGCTCTTGTGGTTGGTATCGATTCACCTGAGCTCCTCAGCAGTCAGGCTCCTCCTCTTGCCTCAGGTGAAGTTTTGATGGGTCGAGTACTTGCTGAGCACCTTGAGTTGAAAAAAGGTGATGAGCTGCGTTTCTTTCTTTTCCCTGCCATGCCCTTTACAATTGTTGATCTTATTGATGGCGATCTTTCCATCTGGGCGTCCTCAATGATTGTCATGCCCTTTAATGATGCAGCAACCATCTTCAAGTTACCGGGATTTGCCTCTGAAATCCTTATCTATGCAAGGCCTGGTACAACTGATAAGATCGCAGAACATCTCAGTTCTCTTGGGAAGCCCTGGGATATGACGCCGCCTTTACGTATTCAGACAAAATCCATCGTTAACCAATATATTAACCGTGGCTTTGACCTGCAGTCTGGGGTTTTCTTTCTCTTTTATCTCACAGCATTTGCTCTCTCAATCCCAGCTCTTCTTATTCTGTCTGGCTTTGGGCGAGGTGCCAGAAAAAAAGAAATCGGTATTTTAAAGGCCACGGGATGGCAGACCCTTGAAGTCATGGAGATGACCTGTATGGAGAATGTCCTACTGGCAATTTCAGGAAGTATGCTTTCCGTTGTTATAGGTATGATATGGCTGAAACTTGGAAATGGAATTGGTATTGCCCCTCTTTTTATAAGTGGGATTAGCTGGATTCCTGAGTTTCCGGTTCCATCACGTTTTACACCAATGCCAGTGCTTTTTTCTTTTCTCTTTGGAATTATTCTCACCATGGTTGGTACTGTTTTTACCACCTGGAAGACGGCAATAACGCCTCCCCTAACCACCATGAGCTAATTGATGGACATGAAAAAATTCTTCATCTGCTTCGTTGCTACGAATTTTCTATTATTTCGACGTATTACAATACGACGAAATAATAGAAAATTCGCGCGCCTCGCATATGAAGTTTTTTTCAGGCCCATCGATATAAAGGAGAGCATATGAATTTTTCAAAACAGATAACTACCACTCTTCTTGTTCTGGCACTGCTTTCCCCCCCCGTCTCTTTATTTGCTGGTGGAGACGCAGCACGGGGGAAACGTATTTACCAGCAATTTTGCACTCCCTGTCATGGGCAGAACGGAAGAGGTCGAGGACCACGTGCTAGTAATGAGGCTTTGCAACCACCACCTAGAAATCATACTGACGGTTTTTACATGAACAGGCAGACCGATGTCAGGTTATTTAAAGTGATCAAAAATGGTGGCAAAGCTAATAACCTTTCTCATATTATGCCTCAGTGGAAACATATCCTGAAAGACAAACAGGTTTTTTCATTAGTTGCTTTTATCCGCACCCTGGCCACAGACCCCGAATACGTTGCGCCAAAGGCAAAAAACTGGGATAAAAACCCCTATGCTGGTGATGAACGATATGATCTTAAAGAGAGTCTGAAGAAGAAATGAACCTTCTCGAATCCAAAAATCTCTGCAAGACATATCGTATTGGTGATGCGCATGACGTGAGGGCCATACGAGATGTCTCTTTTAGCATGAAGCAGGGAAGCTGGCTCACCATAACTGGCCCTTCCGGATCAGGGAAATCCACATTACTCGCTATTCTCGCTGCCCTGGATCGACCAAGCTCTGGTGAAGTCCTTTTCAATGGCGAAAATCTAAGCAGTGGTAATGATGTTCGACTTGCCAGATATCGTAAGGAAAAAATTGGCATTGTTTTCCAGGAATATCAACTTTTTGAAGAATTAAGCGCACTTGAAAATGTCTGTATGCCCATGATTGTAAGTAACCTCAATGATAAGAGTCGGAAAGAACGTGCGATGTCACTTCTTGAACACGTAGGACTTGCCAACAGAGCGCGACATCTCCCTCGACAGCTTTCAGGTGGCGAGCGGCAGCGTGTTGCCTTAGCCCGCGCCCTTGTCCGTGACCCAGAACTTCTCTTTGCAGATGAACCAACTTCCAACATTGATAAAGCGGCTGCAAATATGGTTATGGAACTTTTTCAGACATTTAAAACTCAGGGGAAAAGCCTCGTCGTTGTGAGCCACAGCCCGGATCTGGCAGAAGCAGCCGACACGGTGCTTAAAATGGAAGATGGGGGCATCGTGCAATGATCGTTAATCCGTGGACCGTCTCAGCCCTAAGCGTAGACGTCGTATCAGCAGGTTTGGGGTTAGTTACTGCAGGCCTTGCCATCCGCCAGATTTCTTCATCATGGGCAAATAAGCATCAAAGTGGTGAAGAAATAGCGGAAATTGAAAACCGTCTTTATCTGCTCTTCTGGCTTACCACTGTCTTTCTCATTATTCGTTTTCTTGCCTGGCCACTGTTTTATCTCACCCTGCACTCTCTGATTCCTGAAATAAGCGGGGCCATGTGTATCTTCGGTGCCAGAAACCTGCAGCCATTACTCAGCAGAGGACTTGAACTCTGTAAACCATTACTCTTTTATGCAGGGCTTGTCTGGTTGTTAACGTTTAGACTGGAACGCTTTGGCTATAGAACAGGTACTGAAACATCGGCACAAAAAAACAGCTTGATTCTCCTCTGTATCTGCTGCTTCACCGGGCTTGCTGACAGTATCGGATCGATTGTCCTTTGGCTACGCAGTAACGCAGAACTTGCCGTCTCCTGCTGTACAACCGTTACCGATATCCCAAGCCGCTTCACAGTGTGGATTCCAGAATCGCTTTTTGGTT
>DAOVZA010000147.1 GCA_030635405.1 Desulfocapsa sp. | reverse complement strand
GGAATAGAAGTCCAGATATTACGACGTCCGTCATTATCCATATCGACGCCATAGGCGAGAAAACTGGTGGGAATAAATTGAGTATGTCCCATGGCACCAGCCCAGGAACCCATTAAGCCATCGAGCGTGACATCGCCTGCCTGAACAATTTCCAATGTGGCAATAAGCTGAGAACGGGCAAACTTCTGACGGCGTTTATCGGCATAGGCTAGAGTTGCAAGTGATCTTGGCACATAGTAGAGCCGTGAAGTACGAAGTAGAGCAGCACCATAACTGGATTCCATGGACCAAATAGCCAGTATGATCGGAGCCTCCACACCAAATTTGGCTTCAACCTGCTTCAACAGATTTCTATACACCCCTGCCATAATTCGACCTTCATCGATGGACCTGGGATTTACTCGTGCATCGAGATAATCCCAGATTTCGGTGGTGAACTCCGGTTGATAAGCAGCTTTTTTTAATATTTTGGGATCCGGCGTTGTGATGCCAGCAAACGCCTGATCGTAGGTACTTTTATTAATCCCTTTCTTGGCAGCTTCTACATAAAAGGAATTGAGAAAATCAGGAAAGGACTGATAATCCATGGGTACTGTGGCAGCTATCCCATTCTGAGAAATGAAAAGAACTGCACAACAGAGAATTGTAGTTTTAACTAACGCACTCAAACTATTCATAAATACCTTAAATTGTAGTTATTTTATATCAATATGAATCGATTTTGCACTCTAAACGAGAGTTACTGATTTCTTTCCGTCTCATTCTCGGCTAATCATTTTGTCTATGACACACAATAGCCACGGACAAGACAACAAACAACGAAAAACAACATTTCCGCATCATACTTTTACTGCAGCTCCTGATATCTAAAACAATCCGTAGTGTGATCGTTCACCATTCCGATTGCCTGCATAAAGGCATAACAGATTGTTCCTCCAACAAATTTAAACCCACGTTGCTTAAGTTCTTTGCAGATTTGGTCAGATAATGCCGTGTAGGCAGGCATTTCAGCAAGTGTAGCCCAACTGTTTTGAATTGTTTGTCCATCCACAAAATTCCAGAAGAATGTATCCAGGGATTCACCTTTCTCCTTCATTTCCAGATAACATTTGGCGTTATTAATAAAAGCATTCACCTTTAATTTATTTCGTACAATTCCTTTATTTTGGAGAAGCTCTTCAATTTTTTTGTCATCATACTGTGCAATTTTTTCCGCATCGAAATTATCAAAAGCCAATCGATAGTTCTCTCTTTTTTTCAAAATCGTGATCCAGCTCAAACCCGCTTGCGCACCTTCAAGACACAAGAATTCAAACAGTTCCCGTTCATTATGAAGTGGAACGCCCCATTCAGTATCATGATATTTTTGATACAATGGATCATCACTGCACCAGCCACATCTTTTCTTCATGTTCATATTACTCCTGAAAGAAATTCCTTTTTTAAAAAAAAATGGTAGTGTCCGAAAACCGCCAGTTACCTGAAACAGACTACGTTAAGTTGATCATTATGAAAAAACTTACAGAATCCGACTACAAACAAATAATCGAGCGTAGAGATCCGCGTTATGACGGCCGCTTCTATTGCGGAGTTACAACCACAAAAATATACTGTCGACCTGTTTGTCCCGCCAAACCAAAATTTCAAAACATCATCATCTACAAAAGCCCAAGTGCTGCTGAAAAAGCTGGCTACCGGGCCTGCCTCAGATGCCGTCCTGATTTAGCACCTGGTTGTAAAAGTATAAACACTGGGGGAAGTATAGTCTCTAAGGCACTCCATTTAATCGAAGAAAACCGTGGCAGCAATCAAAGTGTTGAGTTTCTGGCTGAAAAACTTTCCTGCTCGACACGACATTTAAGAAGAGTCTTCATGGAGCAACTGGGTGCAACGGTCATTGAGATTATCCAAACCCGGAAACTGCATCTTGCTAAGCAACTTATCCTCGAAACAGAAAAACAGATTGGAGATATCGCTTTTGCAACGGGTTTTAAATCCATTCGACGTTTCAACGAAATTTTTAAAGCCTCTTGCCATATGCCACCGTCACAGTATCGTAAAAAGAGTTCTGTTCAAAAAAGCCAGGCAGATGGATTGGTTCTCAATCTCTTAATTCGAAAGCCCTATGATTTCGACTCTATCCTGGCCTTTTTAAAAAGACACGCGTCCTATGGAATAGAGAGTGTTACATCTGAATATTATGAACGGTATATTCCACACCAGAAATCCTTCTCAACGGCACGTGTCACACTGAACAAGCAAAAGGATGCATTACAAGTCTGCTTAACGGCAGTGAAACTCAATCAAATCCCTCAAATATTACTTCAACTGCGCAGGCTTTTTGATGTGGATCATAATCCAGCACATTTACCGGATACACTTACTTCCACACAGGCAGGAGTTCGGGTAGCTGGCAGCTTTGATCCTTTTGAGACAGCGATTTCAATTATTCTGAGTCAACTCATTTCTATAAAACAGGCCACGTTGAAGCTTTCCCAACTTATTCAAAAATTTGGGATCAAACTTTCTGAAGACTCTATCTATCAATTCCCAACGCCAGCCACACTCATGGATGCAGAAGTTGAAACAATCGGAATAACAAGAACGAAGGCCGATGCAATCAGAATACTATCCGCCATGGTTCGAAATGATGAATTTTCTTTTTCTCATAGTGCAGATCTTGATGAAACAAGAAAACTGTTACTCTCAATAAGAGGAATCGGACCATGGACAACGGAAATGATAATGATGCGCTGTTTCTGTGATGCTGATGCATTTCCAAAAAATGATCTCATCATAAAAAGAGCGCTGGAAAAGGGGCTCGTTAATGAAACCCACTGGAGAACAAACCATTCATATATGACACATTATATATGGAATGAGTTTGCCGTAACCTTAGCAAAATAAAACATTATGAAAACATACTATCAGCAGCTGTCATCTCCAGCAGGCCTTATACACATAACAGCAGATGATACTCATTTGAGAAGCATCCATTTTGATCCCAACTGGAAACTGGTGCAGAAGTCAACGGACTATATCATCAGTGATTCCAACAAAATCATTGAGAACACAAAAACGCAGCTTCTGGAATACTTTGCTAAAGAACGTACCGAATTTGACTTACCCATCTATTTGGAAGGTACAGAGTTTCAAAAACAGACCTGGCAGGCACTGTTGACAATTCCCTATGGTACAACATGCTCCTATTCCGACCAGGCAGTACTCATCGGTAATCCAAAAGCTGTACGGGCAGTGGGCAGAACCAACGGTCTAAATCCTATCGGAATAGTTGTTCCATGCCATCGAGTGATTGGGAAGTCTGGAAAGTTGACTGGCTACGCAGGGGGACTGGATGTGAAGAAGTTTTTACTGGATTTGGAAAGTAATAGATAGGTTACCCGTGCTGACCCATAAATATCAAATCAGCTGGGTACAATTTACTCACTGCAGTCATAAGATGTATATTTTCTACTCATTCCCACAGTAACATCTCGCGCACGCACACCACACAAAAGAACAAACGAACACATTTTCAACGCCTTACGCAATACAGCAAATTCTGGCACACAGTTTGCTCTAATAACAGCATAACTTACGACATTGAAAACTTCTTACACCACAAAGGAACAATGAAACTTTTACTCCGTGAAATTGCAATCAGACGCACAACAAAACGACTTCTCCAAAAGAAGAGCAATCCGGATACAAGCCAGATACAAAAAATTACAGGTGAGATTTTCGAACTACAGCGCACACTACTCGTTAAGTTTCAGCACGACGGAATGCTTGTCACCCCATAGGCACTGCATTCTCTACGCTTTACAAATCGACTAATCATCGATTTTTTCCATATAGCTTTTCCTCCCTCCCTATGACCCTTCCAAGAATATCTGGAAGGGTTTTTTTATTCAAAGAAGGCCAAACGAACGCTCAGGGTTACAAAAAGACTTGCAACAATAGATTTTAAAAACCGAGGAAGAAAGGAGATGGATTGAAGCTTTACAGCCAAAACAGAAGTTAAAAGTGCAAACAGAATATTAACAATCGTTCCATTCACGATAAAAACCAATCCGAGAAACAGAAAAGCTAAGGCCGGTTGGGGCGCAGCAGGTGAAACAAACTGCGGAAGAAGAGCCATGAAGAAAAGAGCTACCTTCGGATTAAGAATGTTGATAAGTACAGCCTGCCGGAAAATTCTTTTGAGTGGAACAGGTGCGAGAGCTTGAGTTTCAGTGCTTTTTTCTTTATTCAGACTCAAAAATGTGCTGATTCCAAGATAAAACAAATACGCAGCACCAATATACTTTACAACGGTAAAAGCAATTGCTGAGGAAACCAGAATTACTGAGAAACCTAGGGCTGTCGTCGCCACATGAAAGAAACAACCGGCACCAATACCAAGAGCAGCCACGACTCCTGCTTTTTTTCCTTGGGCAGCGCTGCGGCTTGTTATAAAGAGTAAATCAACACCTGGAGTGATATTTAAGATCAATCCTGCAACAACAAAAAGCCACAGATTTGTTACCCCGAAAATCGTCATAATTTGTAGTTGTTCATATTTTATCTGACAATTTTAAAAATGAGCTTCAATTTTATCTGACAGAATAATCTTAACAGTTCCCTACCAGGAAGTGGAAAATATTACTCTCGCAACCTTTATTTTTCTCTTTTCCTCTCGCTACAAAGGTGTGTGGTTAGAATGTGCCCATGTTGAGTGTTTTTCCATATGAATGCCGCTTTTGATCAATTCCAGCGAGAAATAATTGTCGAAAACACCAGGGCCGGTCTTCAGTCAGCACGTAAAAAAGGCCGTATTGGAGGAAGACCAACACTGATGACGGAGGATAAAACACGCATAGCGCAAGCCATGCTTAAAGATACTGAAAACTATCCCTTTATTTCTGATATCATAAAAACGCTTGGTATTGGAAGGACAACATTTTATCGACATTTCCCTCCAGAGCGAATCCGTGACCTAAGACCACAGAAGTGAACCACCTCTCCCCCAACACAGGTACATGCAAGAACAGGTTGATTTCTTCGCCAAAATGAATACAAGAGATACAAAGAGTACACATTGATGGGGAGGAACACATATGCCTACTTCAGTTCGATTGCCCGCAGAGGCAGAACAAAGATTAAATGATCTTGCTGCTGCAACAGGAAGGACAAAGGCCTTTTATATTAAAGAGGCTATCCTAGGCCAGCTCGATGAGATGGAAGATGTCTATTTAGCCGAAAAAACTCTGGAGCGTATCCGCAAGGGCCGGGAAAAGACTTACACGTTGGATGAAGTGGAGAAGGAACTTGACTTGGCAGGTTAAATTTTCAGAAACAGCAACGCGGCAACTCAAGAAGCTTGGGAAACAGACCCAGAGGGATATTTTAAAATATCTCAAAAAACGCATTGAGACAGACGATGATCCGCAGAGGTATGGCGATCCATTGCGCCGGTCATTATCCGGCCTGTGGAAGTATCGAGTCGGTGATTATCGCCTGATCGGCGAGGTTTAACAGGAAGAGATCGTTATTCTGGTTTTGGCTGTTGTGCATAGACGGAAAGTTTACGGCGGCCATTAGCGGTGAGAGAGAGTTATCAGGAAGAATCAGTGACCCATTCACCTTCATGACTCGTTTTACTATTTCCTATGTCGCGTTACGTACCTTTATGTAAGATGACCCTAGATGGTGGAATAGAAAAGGCAGAATCGACTATATGTTGAATCTGCCTTTGTCAGTGATGTGTATATTTCAGGTATAACCTTACTACTATTTCTTCTTTCTGATTCTGGAGCCGGCAAGCCCTATCAGGCCTGTTCCAAAAAGGAGCATAGTTGCTGGCTCTGGAACTGGTGCTATCGGTGGATTGTCACTACCAGTTAATGTAACTGCACAAAAGTGAGAAAGTGTATGCGTGCTACTTGTTTGCCAGTAGGCATTATTGTCATCACTCAAGTAAGTTTGGTAGATGGTATATTCATTTGAAGCTTTTGAAGCATAGAACACCATGTTTTCAAAACTCGATAAAGAGGTTTCAAGAGCTAGCCCACCCCATGTTGTATCATAAGGGCTTATGGCCGTCCTCCCCCACGCGTCAACCATAGATATTTTCGGGTAAGGATGCGGTTGAGGTTGGCCGTCTAATTCCAATTTCCCCAAGTGAT
>DAOVZA010000286.1 GCA_030635405.1 Desulfocapsa sp. | reverse complement strand
TACTGGTTTCCGAAGGGGACATGATCTTCATGGGAGACGCCCTCGGCAGTTATCAGGAATGGCGACCGGGACTTCTAATGCTTGGTATGATAACGACCATTGAGGTCAGTATCTATGCCATTATCATTGGTATTTTACTGGGAATAGGAGGAGGAATAGCCAGAATTTCTGCAAATCCTGCAGCTAAATGGCTGGCCTACACCTATGTGGAACTTATCCGTGGTACACCGCTGCTAGTACAGATCTTCATCTGGTATTATATTGGCTCCACACTGGTAAACCAGCTTATTCAAAATTCGATCGGTTTTGAAATACCAGCCCTTTGGTACGGTGTTATGGCTCTTGCCGTGTTCACCGGAGCCTATGTCACAGAAATTGTTCGATCAGGAATCCAATCGATTAACCATGGACAGACGGAAGCTGCCAGATCTCTAGGTATGACCCACTTTCAGTCCCTGCGCTATATCGTTATGCCGCAGGCAATGCGCCGCATCCTGCCACCACTTGCCGGACAGTTTATCAGCCTGATCAAAGACTCTTCTCTTCTTGGTATCATCGCTGTTCGCGAACTAACAAAGGCAACACGCGAAGCGGTGACAACAAGCTTTGCATCCTTTGAACTCTTTTTCACCTGTGCAGCTCTCTATCTGATTATTACATTTAGCCTGTCCCTGTTTGTCCAATACCTTGAAAGGAGGATGGGAAGCAAATGATTGATGTACAAAACGTAGATAAAATATTTTACGCCCCCCATGAAATCAAAGCACTAAACGACGTCACTGCACATATTGACAGTGGCGAAGTAGTTGTTGTTATCGGGCCATCCGGATCAGGGAAATCCACCTTTCTCAGATGCTTAAACCACCTTGAATCAGCAGATGCTGGTAAAATTTTGATTGATGGCGTGGATATTCTTGACCACAAAACCAATATTGATCAGGTTCGTGCAGAAGTGGGCATGGTGTTCCAGTCATTTAACCTCTTTCCCCACAAAACTGTGGAAGAAAACATAATGCTGGCCCAGCGAATTGTCCGTAAACGTTCTCAGAAAGAGGCCAAAGAACGGACAGCAACTCTTCTTGCCAAAGTCGGTATTCAGGATAAGGCCAAGGTTTACCCACCACAGCTTTCCGGTGGTCAGCAGCAGCGTGTAGCCATTGCCCGCGCCCTTGCAATGGATCCAAAGATCATGCTTTTTGATGAACCAACCTCGGCACTTGATCCTGAAATGATTGGAGAGGTTCTTGATGTTATGAAGACACTTGCCAAGGAAGGAATGACCATGGTTGTTGTAACGCATGAAATGGGGTTTGCCCGAGAAGTTGCTGATCGTGTTATCTTTATGGATGCTGGCTCCATTGTTGAAGTCGGCACCCCTGAACACTTTTTCACCAACCCGTCTCATGATCGAACTAAAATGTTTCTCAGCCAGATTCTATAATGTAACTTCAGCCATTGCGACCTCAAGACGACGAGCAACGAGTGATACTGCAAAACAGAGCAGAAAGTACATAAGGGATATGGTCAGCCACACTTCATTTGTACGCTGGGTAGACGACATCACCTGCATGCCCTGAAAGGTGAGTTCCTGAATGGAAACGATGGAAACAATGGATGAATACTTAATCGTATTTATGAACTCATTGGCAAGGGGCGGTAGCACACGTCTTGTGGCCTGAGGAAGTACAATAAAACGCATCTGCTGCAACCATGTCAGCCCAAGTGCTGCAGATGCTTCCCACTGTTCGTTATCTATGGACTGAATTCCCGCCCGAACAATCTCTGCAATATAGGCTCCCTGAAATAGAGCCACTGTGAGGACTCCTGAAACAAAGGCTGTAAAGAGTTCAGGAGGAGCCACCGCCACACTTAACAGTTGACTTGTAAAGCCTGTTCTACTGCGGATAAATTCATCCACTCCAAAGAGCATCATTAGCTGATCGGATACAAAAAAGTAGAAGATAAAAACCAGAACCAGTGGTGGGATATTTCGAATCAGCTCGACATAGCTCCGTCCCAACAGACGAAAAAAGAGACGTTTTCGAGTTCGTAAAATCCCCATGGCCACCCCGATAATCGTGGCAAAAAGGATGGACCAGATACTCAAGCGAATGGTTGTGAGGAAACCATCGAGCAGGATGTTACTCACAAAACGCCCTTTTTCTTCGTCCCAACGCAGTAGATAGTTAGGGATTACTCCCCAGTCCCACCTGTAATTCAGATCAACACTGACACGGTATATGACATAGCCAAAAAACAGAAGAAACGTTGCCGTTACCACGATATCGAGCATGATATTGCTCTTTTTTACGAGATAAACACCAGTCATTTCTTCGTTACGATTTCATGAAATAAAAGTAATCTGTCTGCGTCGCCTTACTCATGAGTTAAGCCCGCCCCTTACTTCCTGATAAACCTTTTCCGTTAATGATTCGTAACTGTGATCCTTTGGAAAAATGGGATCCTGAAAAGTCACTGAAATTGGACTAAAAGGTCTTGGGATAAGAGAACCAACAGGCAGGGCCTGATAAGCACCATTTATGGTAACAGGAACAATTGGTACGTTGAGTTCTTTGCTGAGAATGGCAAATAATTTCTTAAAATCACCAAGAGTGCCATCCATACTTCGTGTTCCTTCCGGGAATATCATGATGTTTTTCCCTTTTTTCAAAACTTCAGCCAATTTTTGGATGGATTCCTTAAGTCCGGAATTCAGATCCACAACAATCACATTATTACGATCTGCCAGAAATCGTACAAAAGGGTTCTTCACATGTTTTTGCTTGGCATAAAAATAGGTGTTTTTGAAAAAGCGACCTTTCAAAAAAGAGGCTACAAATAAACCATCATAAAAACTCTGGTGGTTAGGAGCTATGATACACGGAGTATCCGGCAGATTTTCCTGACCATCTCCTTTAAATTTGAAATACACCTTAAAAAAGAACTTACTGCAGCTTCTAAAGATATTTGCAGTTATCCAGGTTTTAGGAAGGCTCAGATCAACCTTTTCTTTGAGAATCTCCTGCCAGTTTACCAGTTCAACGCTTATTTTTTCCTTCTTTTCCAGAATAAACTCACTCAAGAGACGAACTGTCTGGTGAGACATCAACTTTTCTTCGCTGAGTTCCACACCAAAGGTGGATTTGAGAAAGGCAAGGAGGCTCACCTGATCGAGTGAATCCATTGCAATATCAATCTCGAGATGATCATCCGGATAAATTTCTTTATTACTTTGACGTTCGATAAAGCCCTTTATTATGAGGTATTCTTCAAAATCCGGCTGCTCTGAGGTTTTCTTTCGCTCTTCTCTCATTCCTACCATCTCTGGCAGTTGAAAACGACGCAACTTGGACAATCGTGTTTTGGGCAATTCTTCATCAACAAGGGTGAATTTCAGGATACGTTTAGAAGGTGAAACCGTCTGGTTATAGGTATCTATAATTTTCCAGCGAAAGAAATCATTAATCTCGGTGACCTCTTTTGCTCTGATCTTCTTAAAATCGGGTTGAATGACTGCCTGAAGAATATCGTCCTTAACAAAAACTCCCACTTCATTGATACAATCTGTTAATTTTTCGAGTTTTTGCTCAACAAGAACCGGATTAATATTCTTACCACTGGCAAGCACTATGATTTCCTTCTTGCGCCCGGTTATATAAAGCCTTCCCTTTTCATCAAGTCGCCCCAGATCTCCGGTATAGAGCCATCCATCCTTTAAAACATCTGCAGTTTCCTCAGGTCGATTCAAATAGCCCTGCATGATGTTTTTGCCCTTTGCAACAATCTCCCCATCTCGTACCTCAATTTCAGTACAGGTCATTGCAGTGCCTGCAGAACCGATGGTCAC
>DAOVZA010000378.1 GCA_030635405.1 Desulfocapsa sp. | reverse complement strand
GAGTTCAGGATGATCTCTTCGTCATCAACCAGCAGTATTGACTTATTCGCCATTGTTCACGTCCTCAATGGGTAAAGTTATTGTGAAAATTGTACCCTTGCCAAGTTCGCTTTCCACATCAATTGTTCCGCCGTGCTTCTTAATGATTCCATAGCTCACCGACAGGCCGAGGCCGGTACCTTTTACTTCAGATTTCGTGGTGAAAAAGGGATCAAAGATATAATCCTTATGCTCAGGCTTAATGCCTTTGCCTGTATCCTTGATCCGGATGGCAATATTTTCTTTACCGACCACTTCAGTATTGATCGTAATCGTTCCGCCTCCTTCACAGGCATGGGAGGCGTTGTTAAGCATATTAAGAACCACCTGTTTGATTTGGTCGGCAACGGCCTTTATCTGCGGCAATTTTTTTGCGTAATTTGTTTCAACGGTTACGCCCTTTGTTTTATACTCTTTCTTACTCAACAGCAGGAGGCTGTCGAGGGTGGCATGAATGTTCATTGGAGCCACTCTGCCGGAAGAAGGTCGGTTGAAATCCTGAAGGCTTTTAATAAGATCTTTCATGCGATCACATTCACCAATCGCCATATCGACAAGTTTTGTATCTTCCTCACCGAGTGTTGCTCTTCGTTTTACACCCCTAATAACAGTCATGACACCCTGGAGTGGGTTGTTGAACTCATGGGCGATGGAAGCGGAGAGTTGCCCTATTGCTGATAATTTCACGGAATGCAGCAACTGTTCATGGGCCTTTTGTAATTCAATGGTACGTTCTTCAACACGCTGTTCCAGTCCCTCATGGGCTTTTCTTAAAGCCTTTTCCGCCTGTTTACGTTCTATGATATGCCCCAGCCCTTCAGCAATCGCATCGATCAATGCTCTCTCTTCTTTAAGAAACGGACCATCGTCAATTTCTGGTTTCTCCTCAAGGTAATAAATCTCTACTGCCCCAGCTTTTTCTCCATAAACAAATATTTCTTGAGACTGCTGCCATTCGGTTTCCTTGAAATTTTCTGACCTGTAAGCCTGAACACCAAGTTTGATCTGTGCACAGGTGATCTCTGGGTATTGCCAGGAGGGCGGAATGAGATCAGCGGTCCCCTGAAGTATATCTTCTAGGATGTTTTTTCCTTCAACGAGTTTAGAAATGCCATAGAGGCAATTCAGTTCCTTTACACGTTCGCCAAGATCATAAGTCTTTTCCCGCAGTGACTCCTCAGCTAGTTTACGGTCTTGAATTTCCACTCTCAAATTTATCGTTTTCCTGGCAACTTCACGCCTCAGATACCAGACCCCGACAATTGCCCCCAATAACAGCATCGGTATAAAAATGAGAAGCAAATACTTAATGATCTGTGCTGGAGAAACAGGCTGCCGGGGAAGGATCGGGCTGAACCACTTATTATACAGCCTGTCATAGGTTCCATTTGCAAAAACTAAAGACAAACCTTCGTTCAAGGTAGCCAGCAATTCCGCATCACCCTCCTGCACTGCGAAACAAAATTTCTGTTCAAAACCTGACAGAGGCCTGGCAATCGGTTTCATGCTCGTCTCTTGATAAGAGGATACGCTGACTATGTTTGTAATGCCAAGTTTCTTAATAAGCTGCAGCCCCATCAAATGCTGGGCAAGAACAGCATCATGCTTGCCCTTTGAAAGCAAACTCATCGCCTCCTCAAAGGAGTCGACCAAGACCAGTTTATCTGTCAGGTTTTCTTTCACCGCGAATTCATGTGTCGTATCGCCACGCATCACCAGGACTTTCTTATCTTTCAGGTCCGATTTGCTGTGGATTGATGTTTCTCCTTTACGAACAAAAATTGCCCCATGCATTCGCAGGTATGGGACTGTAAAATCAAAGAACTCGTCCCGTTCAGGTGAATAGGAGACCAGTGGAAGGACATCAAGCCCTCCCTCAATCAACTTCTGTTTGATCTCATGCCAGGGACCGACAGGAATTTTGACATCCAAACCCACTGCATGTGTAGTTTCTCTCAGCAGTTCAACGGAAAACCCATCAGCAGTGCCATCCGGACGGACCAGTGCAAATGGAGGATAATCTAATTCGCTTGCGGATTTTAGTGAGCGAGTATAGGAAGGGGTATTATGTTCAGCATATGTTATGGAAGTTTTCAGCCCTAAGCTGATTACTGTTGTTAGCAATAACCCAAGAATTACTTTTTGAGTCATAATTTTATTATTCACCATTGTATCCACTCATATAGAATCACATATTTGAAACCAAAATGCTACATTGCTCCTCTTCTAGCATTTGCTTCGATACAACATGTCCCCTGGCAATCTTGCATTATTTATTACACAGACTGCGAAATATTCCTTGCCACAAAGTTGACTTTTAGCGACCTCAAAACGAGTGAACATATCTAATGGACATCTTAACCTTGCTCAGTGGCCAACACAATTTAGAAAGATCTGATTCTCAGACCATATCAGCAACCGAAAAAGACGTGGTCGCCAAATGAAGATACTTCCAAACAATGGTGACTCTATCCCTGCCATAAAAAAGGTAATTATCTGCGTTAATCGACAGTATGAAAAATTGTAACAGTTAGACGAGTACCAAGTTTTTTCTCACCCCTAATTCTTAGTTTTTCCCTAACAACTTATCAATAATCAACTTGAGCTCCTGAAATTTGAGCAGATAGAGTGTCATTCCATAAACAGCGGCTCCGGAAATGATAAAAAAGAACAGTCCGATCAGTTCGTTGAAAAATCCTTTTTGCATCCAATCAATTAGAACTGCTCCTAACCAGTAGAGATACAGTCCCATTAGAAGAGCACCAATAAGTACTTTTCCAAGCCCGGTGATTAGGTAGGAAAGGGAGAAACCCTTAAGCTTCCAGTACAGGATGACACCAAGAAAAAGGAAATTTACTGTCATGGCGCCTGAAATTGATAACGCCATGGCTTTATGCTGCAG
>DAOVZA010000249.1 GCA_030635405.1 Desulfocapsa sp. | reverse complement strand
ATGGCCTACCTGTTTATTACCCATGATCTTGCAACGGTAAAGGCTATTGCCGATAAAATTGTAATCATGTTGGACGGAAATATTGTTGAGCAGGGTGAAAAAAAGCAGATTTTAACCCCACCTCACCACGAATATACAGACAAGCTGTTGGCATCGGTCCCGGAGATGGATCCTAACTGGCTTGATAATCTTTTAGCCCGGCGTGCTGCGGCATTTGCGTGAACGAAGAATATGAAGAGTTTTTACGAAACCACTAAGATTAATAACCGGAAAAACCAAACCTGGAGAAAGAAATGACTAACGTTCCATTCTTAACAAAACTGTATCACCAGAGAAAGATTTCCAGAAGACAGTTTATTGCTGAACTTTCAGCATTAGGGCTTGTTGCCTCTGTTTCCCCAAGCCTTCTTGCGGGGAATGCCATGGCATCGACTCCGCAAAAGGGCGGTACATTGAGGCAGGCAATAACCGGAGGTGCTACTTCCGATTCCCTCGATCCAGCGAATCTTTTTGCAAGTCATGCAATAAATATAAGCTTTCAAGTCGGCAATTGTCTCGTTGAAATTGATCATAATCTGCAGCCAATACCAGAGCTTGCGGAGAGTTGGGGAAGCTCAAAGGATGCGAAGGTCTGGACCTTTAAACTCCGCAAAGGAGTAGAGTTCCATAACGGAAAAACCTTTGATTCTGAAGATGTGGTTTTCTCGATTAATCACCATCGTGGTGAGGACTCCAAATCAGCTGCCAAACCATTCCTAAAAAGTATTGAGAATATCAAAACGGACGGGAAGCATTCCGTTATTTTTGAATTAAATGATGGCAACGCTGATTTTCCTTTTATTATGGGTGATTATCATCTCGTTATTTATCCAAATAACACTCAAGGTGACGACTGGCAAAAAGGGATCGGTACAGGCGGCTATATACTTGAAGAGTGGGAGCCGGGTGTTCGGGGGGTAACAAAACGAAATCCAAATTATTTCAAAGAGGGCCGGGCTCATTTTGATGCTATCGAAACTCTAGCTATTACAGATGTGAATGCCAGAATCAACGGGCTCAAAACAGGTCGTCTTGATTATATCGACCGGGCTGATGTGAAGACTGTTCATTTATTAAAGCGAATGGCCGACATCAACGTGACAGCCATCACAGGAACTATGCATTATACAATGCCCATGCATGTGGATAAAAAGCCTTATAATGATATCAATGTACGCAATGCATTAAAACTTGCAGTTGACCGTAAATCGATGGTCAAAACAATCTTGAAGGGCTATGGAGATGTGGGAAATGATCATCCTATTTCACCAGTAAATCGTTATTACAATGATGGTCTTGAGCAGCGTACCTACGATCCGGATAAGGCCAGATTTTTTATGAAGAAGGCGGGTATGCTGGATCATACTTTTAATCTTCACACTTCAGATGCAGCTTTTTCAGGTGCTGTGGATGCTGCCGTTATGTATCAGGAAAGTGCTAAAAAAGCTGGCATCAATATCAATGTTGTCCGGGAACCAAGCGATGGGTACTGGAGCAATGTCTGGTTGAAGAAAGACTGGTGCATGGTCTATTGGTCTGGTCGGCCCACTGAGGATATGATGTTCTCTGTGGCTTACGCAGCCGATGCTCCATGGAATGATTCGCACTGGAAAAACAAACACTTCAATCAAATGCTTAAGCAAGCCAGAGCAGAACTTGATCAGACTAAACGAAAAGCACTTTATGCTGAGATGCAATCCCTGGTTAAAGATGATGGTGGCACTATAGTGCCAATGTTTAATCAGATGGTGGAAGCCCATAGTAAAAAGATTTCCCACGATACTATTTCCGGGCACATGGAAATGGATGGACATAGGAATACTGAACGTATGTGGTTTGCGAAGTGATGAGTAATCCTTTTACTGACTAAACAATTCGTATAAAGGATCTTAATTAAGTGAGGGGCTGTTTACGAGACAGGAGTATTCTTTCGTAACAGCCCTAAATGCTTCAAGTGACTTTTACTCGTAGAATACAGCAGTATTTTCTTGCATGCGTATAGTTGAAGTTTTTAGATGCCTTTTGCAAAAGACACCATTGGCTTAGCGTCGTTTTCCAATAAGTGAACCCAGGATTCCACGAACAAGGGATCGTCCGATCTGGGAACCAAAGCTTCGCCCAATGGATTTCAACGTACTTTCAATGACACTCTGTCGTTTTCTTCCGGAACCTTTGTTCTTCTGTTTCTCCTCTTTTGCAGCGATTTTTTCACGTTCAAGTTCTTCTGCCGCCTCCTGTCGTTTCTTCTGTAGTTTTTTTTCTCTTTCTATCAATAACTCGTATGCTGATTCCCTGTCGACTAAGGTGTCATATCGTCCTTTAATTGGGGATCGCTCCATGATTTTGTTTTTTTCATCGGCTGTAATGGGGCCGATTTGTGAATGAGGCGGTGCCATCAAACACCAATCAACCATTGTGGGGCGACCTTTTGGATCGAGTGTGGAGATCAGTGCTTCACCAACGCCAAGTTCAGTGATGGTTTGTTCCGTATCGATCTCTGGGTTCTGGCGGAAGGTCTGAGCCGCTACTTTTACAGATTTCTGGTCTTTTGGTGTGAAAGCCCGCAATCCATGCTGGATTCGGCAACCGAGTTGTCCCAACACTTCATCGGGAATATCATTTGGATATTGGCTGACAAAGAAAATACCCACACCTTTTGAGCGAATCAGACGCACAACCTGAGTGATTCGATCAATCAGAGCTTTTGGTGAATTGTTAAAGAGCAGATGCGCTTCATCAAAAAAGAAGACCAGCTTTGGCAGTGGTGCATCTCCTCGTTCGGGTAACTCTTCCATGAGTTCAGAAAGGAGCCAGAGAAGAAATGTGGTGTATATTCTTGGGTTTGAGTAGAGCGAAGATGCATCAAGAAGGCTTACCACACCACGACCCGAGAAATCAGCATGCATAAGATCTGAGATATTCAGTGCCGTTTCTCCAAAAAACAGCTCACCACCAGATTCTTTAAGTACTAAAAGTTTTCGTTGAATAGCAGAAACACTTTGAGATGCGATATTGCCATATTCTCTGGCAAGTTCTTTGCGGTTGTCTGCAAGCCAGTTGAGCATGGAACTGCGATCTTTCAGGTCAAGTAGCAATAATCCCTGGTCATCGGCCACTGAAAATGCAACGTGGAGGATACCGCTTTGGGTTTCGTTCAGTTCAAGAATATTAGCAAGCAGTACTGGTCCCATTTCTGAAACCGTTGTGCGTACGGGATGACCTGTTTTTCCTTCAATATCCCAGAACAGAGTCGGACAGCCTTCAAAAGGATGCTCTGTCACCTTCATGTGATCGAGTCGTTCGGTTACTTTCGAATGTGCCTTTCCAGGACTTGCAATACCTGAAAGATCACCCTTAACATCAGCTGAAAAAACAGGAACACCGAGCCTTGAAAATGATTCAGCCA
Source organism: Desulfocapsa sp. (assembly GCA_030635405.1). The sequence continues at coordinate 856 of DAOVZA010000249.1, read as the reverse complement.
GAAGCTGTAAAGTTACAGTTTTACCTGTTCCTGTGGCTCCGGTGATTAATCCGTGGCGATTAGCCATGGCTGGATTGAGAAGAACATGCTTGCCTGTTTTATTGCCGCCAAGGAGAACTTGCTGTTCGTCAGTCATTATATACCCGAGTTGAGAAGTTAAGGAGTGAACTTGCTTATTTGCTCCGCACTATATCGTTATTAATAAGGATAATCAAATGTAAGAGCAGCTCTGACCCGATTATTTTTATCTTTTACGTTACAGTTAATAAACGTGGTGTTCCCGATACGCTGCATTCCGTTGTGGTTATGAATATGACCAAAGATATGAAATGTAGGTTGAATCTGCTGTACCTTGTCGAGAAGATCGGAGCAGCCATGACTGACACCTCCGTCCTCATCCATAACACCCGCCGGTGGGGAGTGGGTAATAAGGATATCAGTATCCTGTGGAATCATGTTCCATTTTTCACAAATTGTCTCACCGCGGGGCATGGCGAATGCGTCACAGGCATTGGTATTGAAAATCGGCTGCCAGGGTGAGCCATGAATTTTTATACCTTCAATGGTCACACTTTCATCTTGAAGGTAGATTGCATTACTAAGCAGTTTTCGGCCTATGTCAGGTGAGTCAGCAAGCAGATGATCGTGGTTGCCACCAATCACGATTTTGTGTTTATGGTTTAATGTCCCCAGGAAAGTGTTGAATCCTGCTACGTCTTGAGCCGTTCTGCACACGGACATATCTCCAGCAAAGATAAGAATGTCAGCCATTGGGATTATAACCCGTTGGTGCAGCATATGGGTGTCACTGAAGGCTGTTATTTTCACGGCTGGGTTTCGTCGATGGAACGGATAT
>DAOVZA010000331.1 GCA_030635405.1 Desulfocapsa sp. | reverse complement strand
GTTGATGAAATAGAGCTGATTGCGCTTTCTCATCCCTACGTGACAGAACCTGTCGGGATGGAAAGTGACAACCTTTTTCTAAACGCTGTGGGGATTTTGGAGACAACGCTTTCTCCAGAATCTCTTCTTGCAACTACGCAGCAGGTTGAGAAAAGCTTTGGGCGTGATAAAAAAACAGGTGTGGATGGTTATCAGGATCGTCTGCTTGATCTGGATATCCTCTACTTTTCTGACTGTCAATTAGCCGTCGGTAATCTGGTACTGCCCCATCCTCATTTAAGTGAAAGGTTGTTTGTGTTAGCGCCTTTGGTGGAAATTGATCCTGATCATTGTGACCCGGGCACTGGCATGTCTGCAATGGGAATGTATCAGAATCTATTGCAGGACATGAAGGCTAAAAGGATAGCGTTCCAGGAAATCAGGCGTGAAACCTGGTCGTAAAGTAGTCGACTTTTTTGAAAATATGATAGTATACTATTAGAATGAGTCCGATAAAAATACTAGTTATATCAATTCTTTTATATCTTGGTTACCGATTGTTAGTGAGTGACTGGGGAAAAAAGAACGATACAAAAAAAGAAAATTCTGCACAGGAAAATAAAGGTGACGACTCGGTTGCGGATGTATTGGTCGAAGATCCCATTTGTCATAAACTGGTTCCAAAGCAGCAGGCCATCCGGTTGAACTCTACAAGTAAAAATGAAATTGTGTATTTCTGCAGTGAAGAATGCTGCAATATCTTTGTCAGTCAAGAAGGAGAAAAAGAATGAAGTTTTTTATTGATACCGCGAACCTTGAGCAAATCAAAAAAGGTGTGGAAATGGGAATGGTCGATGGCGTGACCACTAACCCGTCTCTGATTGCAAAAGAAGATAAGCCATTCGAAGAGATTTTAAAAGATATCGTGGCTGTGGTTGATGGCCCTATCAGTGCTGAAGTTGTAAGTCTTGAAGCAGATAAAATGGTTGAAGAGGCAAAGGTACTTGCGGCCATGAGTGATAACATTGTTATCAAGATTCCCATGATCATGGAAGGGATCAAGGCTGTTAAACAACTCACGGCCCTTGGCATTAATACCAATGTAACACTTATTTTCTCTGCTGCTCAGGCACTGCTTGCTGCAAAGGCAGGAGCCACCTATGTGAGCCCTTTTGTGGGCCGTCTTGATGATATTGGTACTGAAGGAATGGATCTGGTTGCTGATATCATGTCAATTTTCCGTAACTACGGATTTCAGACAGAAGTTATAGTGGCAAGTGTTCGCAGTCCACAGCATGTAATGGACTCTGCAGCTATCGGTGCTGACATTGCAACCATTCCTTTAAAAGTTATTGAACAATTGGCAAAACACCCACTCACAGATATCGGAATTGCGCAATTTCTGTCAGACTGGGAAAAAAGAAAGAAATAGATTTACAGATGAACTTACCCATGAAAAAGGTCGCTAAAAATCTGTTTGTCTTAGCAGGGATGTCCCTGATTGTACTGTTACAGGCAGATGTGAAAGCAGAGATGTATGTTTGTGTAGATGCTGCAGGAAGAACGCAGTATACCAACGTGAACAATTCTACTAGTTGCAGACCTTTGGGGACGAGTAAAAAGAGAATCAGAAAGCCCGGTTCCATGTCTGTAAACATGGGTATGCAGCGAGGTGGACAGAACAGTTCATCGACCTATGATCATCATATCAATCGATCCAGCCGTTTATATAATGTGGATCCTTATTTGATAAAAGCGGTGATCAAGGCGGAATCCAACTTTAATCGATACGCTCTATCCAAGGCTGGTGCTCAAGGCTTGATGCAGTTAATGCCTGCAACAGCGAGAGAACTTCGTGTTCGTAATCCCTATAATCCAATTGAAAATATCGATGGTGGTACCAGGTATTTACGGAATATGTTGGATCTTTTTGATGGTAATGTTCCGTTGAGTCTGGCCGCTTATAATGCCGGGCCTACTCTGGTGAAACGTATACAGAGAATTCCACGTATTCCAGAAACTATGCGGTATGTGAAAAAGGTTCTGGCGAATTACAAGGGGTACAGGGGTTATATTCCGAAGTCTTAGGCTTGGCTTGTGTAGTTATTAAGAAATCTTTAAAGAGTAAGACAGCAATGAATAAACTTATGACGTGGCCTAATATGTTGACTGGCCTACGGTTTTTAATGATTCCTGTTATGGTGTATTTTTTAACACTTGAGCAGACAACTATGGTTGCTATTGCTGCCTGCACCGTTTTTACAATCGCTGCTGTCACCGATTGGCTTGATGGCTATCTTGCTCGTAAATTTAACAGCGAGAGTGTTTTTGGAAAACTCATGGATCCGCTTGCCGATAAACTATTGGTAACAGCAGGTCTTATTATGCTTATCCCTCTTGGGCGGGTGCCAGCATGGGTCTGCCTGATTATTATAAGCCGTGAAATATTCATCACCGGGATTCGCGGCCTTGCTGCATCAACCGGTAAGGTTGTGGCCGCTGATAATCTTGGGAAAATTAAAAGTAACTTTCAATACTATGGGGTTGGATTGTTAATTTTCCCATTGAATGTTCTGCCCATTCCCTATCAATATGAAGGTGCCATGGTTTTGATTTATTTTTCTGTGGTTTTAAGTATCTGGTCTGCAATAAGTTACACTTATAAACTTCGCAGTGTTTTTGTGGAAACCTCCTGATGTCATCATTTTTGTGTCACTAATTCCCCTGCTTCTTCCTCCTGTAAAGCCCTTGCAATTGTCTCCTTGTATTGTAGATCAAGTGGAGCGTTGCTTTCGCAACCTCACAAGTGCCGAATTTAATATATAAAATTATTTGATGGTATGAATAAGTAATTTAGATTGGGATCTGTTTTGTGCATATGATATAACTTCTCAATAGTGTCGATATTCTCCTTTATTTCATCTAATAAAAGGCCTATTTATGAAGCAAAAGCACAGAACCGAAAGGGAAAACTTTCCTTTTTTTAAACTCTTTACTGGATTTCTTGTAAGCATTCCCACTCTGATAACTCCTGCATTCTGCTTAGCAAATGACTTATCTCTTCTTTCATTAGATGAATTACTCGATGTTGAAGTTATTTCTGGTGCAAAGGTTCCTGAAAAAGCGACCGATACTCCATCTGCAATTTTTGTTATCACTCAGGAAGATCTGCGGAGAAATAGTGTGCAAAGTATTCCCGAAGCGCTTCGTATGGTCCCGGGAATGCATGTTTATCAGATTGATGCCAATAAATGGGCTGTTAGCGCACGTGGTTCTGCTTCCAGATTTTCCAATAAAATGCTTGTTATGATTGATGGACGTACTGTTTATTCACCACTTTTTTCCGGGGTGTTCTGGGATGTTCAGGATGTGATGCTTGAAGATATTGATCGCATTGAGGTTATTCG
>DAOVZA010000087.1 GCA_030635405.1 Desulfocapsa sp. | reverse complement strand
GCCAGGCCACCATCTTTACTATAAGCATGCGCCACGTCACGAATACAGCCATCACTCCTGTCAAGATCAGCCGATTCATACATGGTTTGCTGTGATCCCATTACTAGATTACGTCCAGTTTGTGCAGGAGCGCTGAGATATAATCTTCGTGCTTCATCTTCACAGCCTTCTCCTGCCACATCCCAGCTTTCCAGTATACTTTTGAGGGTTCGGCCCTCGACACGACTCACGCTGCTATCGATCATCCCAGCCCGATCGAGTTCTGCAAGAATTGCCATAATTCCACCTGCCCGATTCACATCTTCCATATGAAAATGAGAGGATGGCGCCACCTTGCAAAGATTTGGTATTTTACGGGAAAGATCATCGATATCAGCCATGGTGAATTCTACTTTAGCTTCATGGGCAATGGCTAAAAGATGCAAAACCGTATTGGTCGATCCACCCATGGCAATATCGAGCGTCATGGAGTTTAAAAACGCTGAACGGGTAGCAATGTTTCGTGGCAGCACGGAAGCGTCTTCCTGTCCATACCAGGCATCAGTCATCTCAACAATTCTCTCTGCTGCACGTTCAAAAAGGCTCATCCGGTTTTCATGGGTGGCAACGATGGTACCGTTACCGGGCAATGCCATTCCCAAGGCCTCGTTCAGAGAATTCATGGAGTTTGCAGTAAACATTCCAGAACATGATCCACACGTTGGACAGGCACAGCGCTCAACCACATCAACTTCGGCATCGCTCACCTCACGGTCTGCTCCCATGACCATTGCATCCACAAGATCATAACGTTTTTCACCATCAACACCTGCTTCCATAGGGCCACCTGAAACAAAAATGGCTGGAATATTCAGTCGCATGGCTGCCATCAGCATCCCAGGTGTAATTTTATCACAGTTACTTATACAGATCATGGCATCGACTGTGTGAGCGTTGCACATATATTCCACACTATCCGCAATAAGTTCTCTTGAGGGAAGAGAATAGAGCATTCCGGCGTGTCCCATCGCGATACCATCATCAATTGCGATGGTATTAAATTCTGCGGCAAAACATCCAAGTTCTGCAATACGTTGTTTCAATTTCTGGCCAATTTCATGCAGATGTACGTGCCCTGGCACAAATTGGGTAAAAGAATTTACTATTGCAATAATTGGCTTACCAAACTGTTCTTCCGTTACTCCATTGGCACGCCAAAGACTACGTGCTCCTGCCATTTTTCTCCCCTGGGTGGTAATATCACTGCGTAATGGTATACTCATTGGATTTTCCTTATCTTATTTTAATAAATAAATAAATTGAATTTCTTGTCTCTTTTGTGCCAATATACTATGAAAATAGCAGGTGTGTAAAAAATATTAGAGGGAAAGTATGAAACAAACAGAAATAGATTACTGGATCACATCAATGCTTGAAACCTACGATAATGTTTCCGATTTAAACATTACCGTAGGAAAAACTTTGCAGGTGGAATCTGCAGGTGTCCTTACACCGGTTCCTGTAACACCGCCGGTAACGGAACTCACCCCCTTTCAAACTGAAGTTTTTGCCCTTAATTTAATAGGCAACAACAAACGTTTGCTACGCGATCTTGTAGAGCATGGCTCCTGCGATCTCTCTTACACGCTTGGCGATGAGGTTCGTTTCAGGGTTAACATCTTCACCCAGAAAGGCTACTTCACCACTGTTCTTCGTAAACTTGAAACCACCATTCCCACCATTGAGGGGATGAACTTCCCAGACTCATTTACCAGAATGGCAGATGAAATGAATGGCCTGGTTCTCTTCACCGGTGCCACCGGTAGTGGTAAAACCACGTCACTTGCAGCTCTGCTTCATAAAATAAATCATGACAGATCGGTTCATATTGTAACACTTGAAGATCCCATTGAGTATGTTCATCCTCACGCCAAGGCGACCTTCAATCAGAGGGAACTTGGTAATGACTTTGATACATTTCCATCGGGCATGCGTGCTGCACTCCGCCAGGCACCAAAGGTTATTCTAGTGGGTGAGATGCGAGACAGGGAAACCATGGAAATCGGCCTGACTGCAGCTGAAACAGGCCATCTTGTTCTCTCCACACTACATACCATTGACGCCGGTCAAACAGTTAACCGTATTCTTGGTATGTTTGAACAGGAAGAGCAACCACAAATCAGAAACCGCCTTGCTGATACCATTCGCTGGGTTGTTGGACAGCGTCTTCTTCCAAAGGTTGGCGGAGGCCGTATCGCTGCAATGGAAGTTCTCTGTACCAGTTTACGTGTAAAGGATCTGATTTTAAATGGAGAGGATGAAGAAAAAACATTCTATAACGTTATCCAACAAGGGTCTGCAAGCAAAATGCGAACCTTTGACCAGCATATCCTTGAACTCTACGAGTCTGAACTGATCACTGAAAAAACAGCCATGCGTTACTGTTCCTATAGAAATGAAATTTCCAGAGGTCTGGATACCATCAAAGCATCACGTGGAGAAGCTACATCATCTCTCTCCGGGCTCGCCATGGAAGAAGAAGAGGAAGAATCTCTCTGGTAAAAAGGACTGATATGACAACAATAACATGCAAAAACTGTAGTAAAAAACTAAAGCTCAGTAACAAAATAAAAAAAGGTATCAAACAACTTGGACCGGGCCGCCTATTAAGGCTACCCTGCCCAAAATGTGGAGAAGCCATCGTCCTTGACGCAAGCAATCTGATACCGGCAAAACCATCGGCAAAAGTAGCCGCACCAAGCAACAGCATCAAACCACCATCTCCTCCCAGTATCACCTGGCTTGATGATGGTAACTTTGTAGAAGAAGAAGCCGTTGAAGATATCCCTCAAACCCTGCTTCTTATTCCATCTGGTGCAGAAAGAGACATGATAACTGAAGCAGTGGAAAGTATTGGATACCAGGTAAGTATTGCAAAATCCAACGAAGATGCCATGGAGAAAATGCAGTTTGTTAACTATGCCAGTGTTATTCTCCATACAGACTTTTGCAATGGCCCTCTGGATGATTCCCCTTTTCATCAGTTCATGCGTGATATGTCCATGACAAAGCGTAGATTTATCTTCTACATTCTCGTTGGACAAGAATTTTCCACTCTCTACGACCTTGAAGCTCTCTCGAAATCTGCAAACCTCGTTGTGAACAACAAGGAAGTCCCTCACCTTCTGACCATCCTTCGTAAAGCGATTCCACGCTACGAAGAGCTTTTTGGGCCTCTTATGGCTGAAATCAGTGCCTACAGCGGCTAAAAGCAGCCGCAGCAACATGTAATTTACTAAGAGCTTCAAATGAAAAACAGATATTCAGCAAAAGATGCGGAGAATTACGCCCAGCCACTCGGCAATTGCAATGCAGACCTGGCAATGCGTTCCTATACCTCAAGACTTATCGGCCAGGAAGATGACCTTGTACTGCACGGCGGCGGCAATACTTCAGTTAAATCCACGGTTAAAAATCTGCTTGGTGATGACTGCGAAGTGATTTTTATCAAAGGCAGCGGCTGGGATCTTGGAACAATTGAGCCACAGGGCTTTCCGGCACTTGACCTGAATTACCTGCAACGCCTTCGTCCCCTTGAAAAACTGACGGATGAAGAAATGGTGAATCAGTTTAGAACCCATATGCTCGATTCAACCGCCCCTAATCCATCCATCGAAACTCTGGTGCACGCTTTTTTACCCCATAAGTTCATCGACCACACCCATGCTGATGCAATTGTAACACTCACCAACATGGATCAGCCCGAAAAACTGCTTCAAAAAGTGCTTGGTGATAAAATTGGAATTCTGCCATGGATCATGCCCGGGTTTCCGCTCTCAAAAAGAGTGGTGGAACTCTATGAAAAGCAACCAGATATAGAAGCCATTATTCTTCTTAACCATGGTATTTTCACCTTTGGTGAAACTGGTGAAGAAGCTTACAAACAAATGATTCATTATGTTTCGTTAGCAGAAAAGTTTATCGCTTCTACCCAGCCAGCAGTTGAAGGATCTTCCCGCCCTTCCAGACAGCAACTTTCTGCAGAATCTATCCTTCCAATACTACGTGGTGCATTAACCATCACAGACAAAAAGGGCTCTAAACTTTTCTATTTAAATCTCAACAATGACCAGAAAGTCTTTGCTTGCCTTGAAGAGAAAGATGCAGAGTCACGTTATAGATCAGGAGTCCTCACTCCGGACCATGTCATCCGCACCAAAAACCATCCCCTATGGTTAAACCTTAAGGGAACAGACGATGAAGATATCGTATCAGTTACAAAAACGGCTCTTGCTGATTACGAAACAACGTATCTTAATTATTTTGACCAGCAGACAAAAGACAAACAGACAACCCGCATCTGTCTTGACCTTAAACCACGAGTCATTCTTATTCCAGGGCTTGGCATGATCACCTGCGGCCACACAGAAAAAGCGGCCAGTATTGCCGGTGATATTGCCCTGCACACCTTGCTTGCCAAACAACAGGGCGGTGCAATCGCTCCATATAAAGAATTAGCAGCAGCCCATATTTTTGACATGGAGTACTGGAGTCTTGAGCAGGTAAAACTCGGCAAAGGATCAACCCTTCCGCTGACCGGACAGATCGCCCTTGTAACAGGTGGCGGCGGGGCCATTGCTTGTGGAATTGGCAGAATGCTCCTGGCTGCCGGCGCTCATGTTTACCTCTCAGATCTGAGTAAGGAACGCCTCGACAAAGTTTGCAATATACTTAAAAAAGAATTTCCAGCTGAAAGAATCGATGGGCTGGTCATGGATGTGACCGACAAACATGCTGTGAAAGATGGTATAGACACCATTGTCCGAGAATGTGGAGGACTTGACATTCTGGTTCCCAACGCAGGTCTTGCCCATGTGGCCACTCTTGAAGATCTCGATGAGAAAAAGTTCAGGCAGGTAACTGAAGTCAATACCATGGGCGTATTTCAGGTTATTCAAGCGGCGATTCCTGTCTTTAAACGACAGGCCATGCTGGGAGAAGCTGCTGCGAATATCGTCATCAACAGCTCTAAAAATGTGTTTGCACCAGGTGCAGCATTTGGTGCATATTCTTCATCAAAAGCGGCAGCACATCAACTCGGTAAGATTGCCGCCATGGAACTTGCGCCATTTAATGTTCGAGTCAATATGATTAATGCAGATGCTATCTTCGATGACCATGGCGTTTCATCAGGTCTCTGGGATGTGATCGGACCGGATAGAATGCGCTCAAGAAATCTAGACCCTGAAGGATTAAAAGCATATTACCGTGACAGAAACCTTCTTAAGACAGAAGTTCTTGCCGATCATGTGGGTAATGCAGTGGTATTTTTCGCTTCATCGCTCACTCCAACCACTGGAGCAACACTTCCCGTGGATGGTGGAGTAACGGCCGCATTTCCTCGTTAAGAGAAAATATAACGCTCCCGGAAAGTGCTATTATTTTGAGATCCTGTCAGGAAGATGATATAATTAATTTATAAGAATTTAAAACTTAAGTAACCACATTTCCGAGAGGAGAAAACATGCTCACAGCCGCTGACATAATGACTACAAAGATCATTTCCGTAACCGAGAACACTCCCGTTGCCGAATTAGCAAAACTTCTCACCGATAACCACATCAGTGGAGCCCCTGTGCGCGATGCTGAGGGTAATGTTACAGCCGTTGTCACTGAAAGTGACCTCATCGATCAATCAAAAAAACTTCACATTCCAACGGTTATTACAATTCTCGACTCTGTTTTCTATCTTGAAAATCCGGATAAAATGGAGGCAGAAATGAAAAAAATCGCTGCCACGAAAGTTTCGGAAATATGCAGTGGGGTACCTAAAACCATTTCACCTGAAACCGGCCTTGATGAAATCGCAACCATTATGGCTGAAGGAAACATTCACACCCTTCCTGTTTTAGATAATGGCAAACTTGTCGGCATCATAGGAAAGAAGGATATAATCAAGACCCTGATCAGGTAAAAATATCCTGAAAAACCATTCAAATCCGGGCTCTGGCACATCCATTTCAGAGCCCTTCTGCTCTCTGTAACTCCCCCTGTCTTCGTCCATAAATGCATTTTACTTTTTTTTACACTTCCCCCAAGAAGTTCTTGTATTTCCATTTTTCTTTTGCTATAAAGTGATGTTTTATTAAGCGGAGGAGTTGCAGCTATAAACTGTGGCCTTTCTTTTTTTAGAGTGGGTGATAGGCACCGACTCATACAACCTTAACACCTGGCCGTATTCACTAGGCCGCAAGAAGAGTAGAAAACATGACAGAGGAACTTAACCAAACAAATCAGGACAACGACGAAGAGATGAGCTTTGCGGAACTCTTCGAAATGGAAGAAAACAATACAGTGGTTAACGTCGGTGACGTTACCATCGGTACTATTATTGGTACCGTGGACGATTACGTTCTTGTAGATGTCGGAGATAAAGCAGAGAGTTATATTGCAAAATCCGAATTCCAGCTTGACGAAGGCATTGAATTTAATGTTGGCGACACATTTGAAGTTTTTGTAGAACGCCGTAAAGATGAAGGCGGTCTCCTACTGTCACGAGACAAAGCCATAGCTATTAAAGTATGGGAAGATATTGCTAAAATTCAGGAAGCAGACGAAACCATCGAAGGAAAAGTTGAGAATCGCGTTAAAGGCGGCATGTCCGTTAATATCGGCGTACCTGCTTTCCTTCCCTATTCTCAGATCGATCTGCGCCCTGTTAAGGATCTCGATGCACTCATCGGCGAATCCTTTGATTTCAAAATTCTCAAATTCAACCGTAAACGCAACAACGTGGTTATCTCCCGTCGTGCAATCCTCGAAGAGGCCCGCGCCAAGCTTCGTGAGAAAATGCGCTCAGTTCTTGAAGAAGGACAGATCATCAAGGGAGCAATCACCAATATCACCGATTACGGTCTCTTTATCGACATGGGCGGCATGGACGGCCTCTGTCATATCACCGATCTTTCCTGGGGACGTGTTTCCCATCCTGCCAAGCTCTACAAAGTTGGCCAGGAACTGGAAGTTAAGGTTCTTAAGTACGACAAAGAACATGACAGAGTTTCACTTGGTGTTAAACAGCTTAAAGCTGATCCATGGGCAACCGTTGCTGAACGCTTCCCAGTTGCTGAGAAAACCATGGGTAAAGTTGTCTCCATCACCGATTATGGTGTCTTTGTAGAACTTGAAGAAGGCGTTGAAGGCCTGATTCACGTATCTGAGATGACTTGGTCCAAGAAACCTCGCCATCCATCCAAAATGGTTACCGTTGGTGATGAGCTTGAGATCATGGTTCTGAACATCGAGCCTGAGACCAAACGTATCTCACTTGGTATGAAACAACTTCTTCCCAACCCATGGGATCTGGTTACTGATAACTATCCTGTTGGTTCTGTTATCGAAGGAAAAGTTAAAAACATCACTGACTTTGGTATCTTCATTGGAATCGAAGAAGGTATTGATGGTCTTATTCATGTTTCTGATCTTTCATGGACCGAGCGTATCAAGCATCCTTC
>DAOVZA010000197.1 GCA_030635405.1 Desulfocapsa sp. | reverse complement strand
TCGGCCTTGGCCTTGACGATTCAATAGAAAAAATACAGGAATATTTAAATGAAACAGGATAAAAAATATTTAGAAATGATTAGAGAAGAGCCATGCATTATTTGCTTACACCCGGGAACGATTGCACACCACGTTAGGACCGCCTCTAACGCAGGTACTGGTACGAAGCCGCATTCCATATACACAGTACCAATTTGCCAATTGCATCACCAAGAACTCCACCACTTCGGCGAATCAACGTTCTGGGAACGGCACAATGTAAACCCTTTTGAATGGATTGTTAATTTCCTCTTGAGAAAAGGGATTGTGTGATGTAGTATAACAACATGGAGTTAATTCGGAGTTGAGAAACCGATGATCCATAAGTAAGTAATATTGGGTGTTTTACGAAAAGGTTTTCACAAGCGGATCTCAGGGGGTATTGCCCAAGTATCCCCCCGCTTTTGAAAGCCTTTTTTTATGCCCTCACAGTAGTGCGTGGGCATTGTTGAAGGACTCTTGAGAGAGGAAGATGCGAAGTTTCAACAGAAAGCAACGCATAGCATTGGAACGTTTTTCAAACGGCCAATGTCAAGTATGTAGCATCCCTTTGCCAAAATCATGGCACGCTGATCATATTCTTCCTTTCTCGAAAAACGGTAAAACTGACGTGTTAAACGGACAATCTCTTTGTCCGAACTGTAATCTAAGAAAAGGAAACAGAACTATGAAACCGGCATTAAAATTAAGAGAATGGCAAGAAGACGCAAAAGCAAAAATGGTTGGTAAGTTTGTATTAGCAAAGAGGGGGACGTCTAAGTTTGCTCTGACGCACGCAACTCCTGGAGGTGGAAAAACGGTACACGGTTTGTCTGTTTTTGTAGAATTGCCATGCACCCATGTCGTTGTTGTTGTTCCTTCTAAAGTACTCGTCAGGCAGTGGCAGGTTGACGCGAAAAAACTTTTCGGATTGGAGCTGTCTAGCAAAATGATATACAGCCAGCAGGCTGACTTTAACGACTACAACGGGATAGTCATGACGTATGCGGCAATGCATCAAAACCATGAAGATTTGAGACTATTCTGCATGCATAATGACGTTTTTGTTCTTGCTGATGAGATTCACCACATTTCGGACCAAGGTGAATGGGGTAATTCCTACCTAAATGCGTTCGAAAATTCGTGCTATATCCTTGGGTTGACCGGAACACCTTGGACATCAAACCGTGGCAAGATTCCATTTGTTAAATACAAAGAAAATGGTTTCGTCAAAACTGACTTTTCATATACAAAAACAACTGCAATTGAAGACAAAGTTTGTAGACCAACAAACTTCCACAAAAGCCCAGTTAATAAAATTGAGGTAAAGAATGGTAAAGGAGAAAGTAAAACTTACGAGACCACAAAGGACGCCGAGAAAGGAGGTGTGAATGATGTTTGGGGTTTAATAAACAAATGTGAATCGTATGTTCTGGAAATGTTTAAAAGCGCAGACAGAGAACTTTCTAGGATTCGCAATACTGGTAAAAATGCAGGTGGTTTGATTGTTGCTCAAGATATCCACACTGCACACTTGATACGTGATACCCTTATCAAGGCTACAGGGGAAGCATATACTGTCGTCCACAGTGGGGCAGATACACCACACAAGAAGATAGAGAAATTCAAAACATCAACTGAGAAATGGTTAATATCAGTAATGATGGTAACTGAAGGAGTTGACATCAAACGTTTGCAGGTTTGCCTATATCTTGGGAAAGTAACAACTGAGCTTTTCATCCGTCAAGTTGTTGGAAGGATAGAAAGAACAATTCCCGGTGAGTCGAGTGCCTCGTCGTCTTTTTACTACATAGATAGGAAAGAAATAAATTCTATCATCAACGTCATGGAAAAAGAAAACGAGATGGGGCTGAAGGCTTATGAAAAAGAAAAATTAGAAACAGCAGAAAGAGAGAAAAACTCTACCAGGAATTGGGCGGAAAATGAAAGCGAAGTCATTAAGGTGGAGCTTGCCATGAGGGAAATGAGAAGCCAGGGAGTAGAATATGCGGCAAATATTGTGCACGAAGCGATAAAAGTTAAAGACAATAATCCCAGGCTTCACAATATAGACATTGCGATAATTTGTGATACTGTGATCTCGAACCGTGCAATGCCAAAAGATAATGCGCCAACGGCCCCAGCTGAACAAGTACTAGATGCGGTTCCGTTGGATGAAAAAAAGAATACCATCAGGAAACTTATAAACAACAAGTTGAGCAGGATAATATTCAATGCAGTGGGGAAAAATGGTATCGCTGACGGAATGAAGAGAGCCCACATTAACCTGAACAATGCTGTCGGTATAAAAGGCCATGAATATGCAACGATTGACCAGTTTAATGAAAAGCTCAAATTAATACTCAATGGAGACGTTAAAAGATGGCTTCGATGACATTTGCTGAAGCTCATAAAAAGTTGGTTGACCAGAAATCAAAAGATCAATTTGTTATCTTGCTTAGTATAGCTGAGAACAGGCTTGATCAGTCCCCTTTCAAAACATTGAGGGAATACGTCGAAGCACCTGCGAGTGCCGGTGGTTTAAACATGTCGGAAAAGAAAGTGAGAGCTCTCTGTTACTACAACCCGGCGTACACCCACCAGGCTGACGAGATATTCGAGGAGTTATCGTACAAAGAGAAGGTACAGCCACGCAATGACCAGATCAGGGAGATGCGCGAGGCTGGACATACTCAGCAGGCAATTGCTGATGAAGTCGGGATGAGTCGAAACCGGATAAGTGAAATATTGTCGGAAAAACAGGGAATCCAAAAAAAACCGACACTCCCAAAAAGCAGGCGTTCAATTAACTTCCTTAATGCAGAATCAGCGGCCAATACCATTCTTAAAAATGGAAGCGAAGAGTTCGTGAAAGAGTTGATTGAGTTTCTCAGAACACCTTGACAAAACCAAACACAGGTAGTAAGTTTACACCATGGATAACAAAAAACACATCACAATAAAAGTACTGAAATCAACACGCCTTGCAGCAAAACAATTGGGCCTTGATATGGACATGCCAATGCTGCAAGTAATCGACATTGCACTCCGCGACCTGGTGGAGAAAACACGGAGTAAAAAGAAATGAGCAAACATGTAACCCGCGAAGAGATGATAGCTCTTTACCAGAAGACTTTTAACGATATATCTGAGATAAATACTAGCACTATTACGGTTAAGATTTCCGCAAGTTTCAAGGGGGAATTGTTCTCATTTGAGGTAACAGTTTTCGATAGTAACAACGAAAATAGAACTTTTTCTGTTTATGATTTCTACGACCTGGAAAAAGTAAAAACAAATGTGGAGACAGTAGTCGATGTTATCGATACTGACAACTTCGTGAAGGTTGTAGCTTTGTCAGATAAGTTCGCGTGGGGGAGATGATGGAGTTTAAAGAAGCCTATTTGCTGGACATAACCAGCCACACTGAAAAGAAAGGGAAGTTCACATACTTGTCTTGGGCTTACGCGGTAAGGTTTTTACGCGAACACTTCCCTTCAGCCACTTGGACGGTGAAACATTTTGATGACATCCCATACAAGTTCTCTCCTGCAGGATGTTTCGTTGAAGTGACTGTAGTCATTGACGACAAAGAGTTTACGCAAATTCATCCGATATTGAATTATCAGAATAAAGTCGTAAATGATCCTGATGCATTTATGGTTAATACTTCTATACAGAGGTGCCTGGCAAAAGCAATTGCAATCGCCACAGGTATAGGTTTGTCACTGTATTCTGGCGAGGACATTCCGTCTTCCAATGGAGGGGGCTGTGGAGTGAAACAAGCATCTCCTGACATATCTGTAAAACAGTTTATCGGCGGCATTGATTTCTTCAAGAATACTGACAAAAGTGCAGAAGATCTCGGTTCCTGGTTTGAATCGAAATCTGACAGCTTTATGATGTTACCGGCAAAGGATAGATCCAAAGTTGTTGAGCATCTTAACAATACTTTCAGCTGGTTGGATGAGCACGGAAAGCACAGCGTAAAAACAGCAGATAATGGTGAAAACGAAAGCAAATTAGAACTCAACATTTAGGTTAAAAAAATGAACAAAAAAAATGAAACGACAGATTTGATGATCAGATTAACTGGCAATATAGCAGAATCAAATTTCCCGGCATTTAAAGTTGAAGCATTGGCAATTATCGCTGCAGCAGATAAGCCACTTATCTCTGACCAAGACTTTGCTGATGGTGAGAAAACCATAAAGGGATGTAAGGCCGCGGAGGATGCTATAAAATCAGCGAAGGAAGCTGCTCTTGGCCATACGGTAGATATTAGGAAACTGTTTACTGCAATGGACGAAGTGAGCAACGCACTGCGGACAACACGGCTGTCACTGTCAAAGAAGGTGAAGAAAGAGAAAGACTCAAGAAAGTTTTCAATTGTTGACCATGGAGTAGGTCAGCTCACTGAAGCAATAGCGAAAATTGCTACAGAACTGCGAGAGATTTCTATCGTATTCAATGTTGATAGATCATTATTCCATGCCGCGACTTATGGGAAGAAAAGTCTCGACAGCATGAAGGATGCAGTAGACGCTATACTCCATGAAGAAATTGAAAAACTTGAGGAGATGAGAGTACTAATCGTTGGAAACTTGGCAGCGATAGAAGAAACAGAAAAAGAATTCCCAGTTCTATTTCCAGACAAAAACTCTCTGATAGATAAGAGCACTGTCGAGCTGGCAGCGATAATAAGTGGACGTGTTGCCGGGGCGAAGCTTGACGAGCAGAAGAAGAAAGAAGCTGCGAAGAATGCTGCTGAGAAAAAAGCAAACGATGAAATGGTAGCTGCCGCTAAAAAAGAGGACGAAGAAAAGACTACCGTAAATGAATCTCCAATGGTGTCAGCCGAAAATGAAGGAGTAGGCGCCCACCAGGTGGCCGGTACTGAAAGAGAAAGCGAAGATGCACCACCACGTGCCGACAAAGACAAAGGACAGAAAGAAAAATTCTTAATCACCGTATCAATGTCGTGCACTGCAGAAGATGCAAAATCAATCGCGCAAGAACTGAATGACATGATTGGAGAGTATTT
>DAOVZA010000376.1 GCA_030635405.1 Desulfocapsa sp. | reverse complement strand
TATAGTTGACGCCTCTAATCTTGAACGAAACCTTTATCTCACCACTCAGTTTCTTGAAATGGGTGTCCCGTTAGTCATTGCACTAAATATGATGGATGTTGCGAAGGACAGGGGCATCGAAATACGAGTTCAAAAGCTTGCAGATTTGCTTGATGTCATGATCGTGCCAATTATTGCAAGATCCGGAAAAGGTACCGATGAACTTATCGAAGCTGCTATAAAGGTAGCAGAATCCGATAAAGTCTGGGGCCCACGAGACATTTCATACGGTGAAGATTTAGACGAAGTACTCATGAAAATAATGGGTACCATCAATGAAGCCTCCTTTCTCACAGAAAATTACAATTCACGCTTCACAGGGATTAAATATCTTGAGCATGACGACCAAATGCTCACAAAAGGGCAGGAATCAAACCCCAAATTTGCAAAAGAACTTGAGAAAACTGTTGGAGTCATCTCAGATCATCTCCTGAAAACCATGGATGTCTATCCTGAGGCAATAATAGCCGATCATCGATATGGCTTTATCAAGTCCATTCTCAGGCAGGGTGTGATGACCCACAAGTTTGACACAGATAGACTTTACACCTCTGATAAAATCGATAAGGTCCTCACCAATCGTCTCCTTGGCCCGCTTGTAATGCTGGGCATCTTATTCGGCCTGTATCAGTTCACATTTTCATGGAGCGCCCTACCAGTACTATGGATGGAAGGGATTTTCTCATGGCTTGGAGCAGTTGTAGACAATACTCTTCCTGACGGAATGCTGAAATCAATGATCATCTCCGGTGTTATTGACGGTGTTGGGGGGGTACTCGGCTTTGTGCCCCTGATTATGTTTATGTTTTTTGGCATTGCCGTTCTTGAAGACTCTGGCTATCTGGCCAGAGTTGCTTTTATGATGGATCGTGTATTCAGGATATTTGGCCTTCATGGCTCAAGTGTTATGCCATTTATTGTCTCAGGTGGTATTGCCGGAGGTTGCGCTGTTCCTGGAGTGATGGCCACAAGAACGTTGCGTTCACCAAAAGAACGCATGGCTACATTGCTCACGGTCCCTTTTATGAATTGTGGTGCTAAGGTTCCCGTACTTGTTCTCTTAATTGGGGCATTTTTTTCTGACCATAAAGCACTGTATATGTTTCTTTTCACCATGCTTGCATGGCTTGTTGCTCTTGTAGCTGCAAAATTTCTTCGTATGACAGTTCTTAAAGGTGAGGCCACTCCATTTGTCATGGAGCTTCCTCCCTATCGCTTCCCAACCCTTCGTGGATTGTTTATTCATACTTGGGAACGTACCTGGCAGTATATTAAGAAAGCAGGGACAGTCATCCTTGGAATTTCTATTCTTTTATGGGCCTTAATGACATTCCCGGGAATCCCTGAATCCGAACAGGAATTTTACGAGTCCACACGCGAGAAAATCACCAGTGAATATCCAGCAGAAATACAGCAGGAGCTCATTCATATTAGTAAAGAAGCCACTTCCTTGTCTCCTGTTGCAATGGAACTCAAAGAAAAACTCGATCAAATTGAGATGAATGAATCGGCCGCAAACCTTAAGTATTCTATCGCTGGAAAGATTGGAAGTTTTTTTGAACCATTGTCAAAATATGCCGGATTTGACTGGAAAACAAACATTGCCCTTCTTGGTGGTGTTGCTGCAAAGGAGGTTATTATTTCAACACTTGGTACAGTTTATTCCATGGGAGAGGTTGAGGTGGATGACAGTGATTCACTTGGGAAAAGACTTGTAAGAGATCCTAACTGGAATAGTGTTGTTGCAGTTTCTGTACTGATATTTATCATGTTTTATGCCCCCTGCTTTGTTACAGTTGTTTGTATTGCAAAAGAGGCTTCATGGAACTGGGCTTTCTTTTCCATTGCCTTTAACACTTTCTTTGCATTTTTAGCCTCCGTGGCAGTCTTTCAGATAGGAAGTTTGTTCGGATAAAACAAAAAGAGGAGCCTGCAACATATTGTGCGGCTCCTCTATTGACCTCGACTCATCTGGTCAGGATATATAACCTTATAGCATATTCCTCATTACACGCTGAAAAGCGTCCCAATCAGTTATCTGCCACAAATACATCTTTGTTAAACTCCGTTCACGTAACACCATAATACAGTTCTCCTCAGGCATTGCCTGTTTATCGCCTGAGAACAAAAAATCCTCAGACTGAACACTACATTCAAATCTAAGGATTTCCCTATATATCCAAAAGATTAGTTGATAACCGATATTCCACGACGGTAATCATCATTATTAATTCAGGAAGGTTTTCTGACTTCCGGATACTACTCATCCTGCGCCTTCCCGATAGAAACTCATCAGTGGCATAATGCAGATATTTTCCGGTTACAGCGGCGGGCCCGTCTTTGATTTACACAAAGTTCCCTTTTTAGTCTTTTTACAGACACCTGAATAGTGACTAAACATATCTGAGCAATTACTATATGTCAAGCACATCTCAGTGAAACAATACAACATACAGCACCCTACCCCCTCGCACATACCTTATGGACCACCTCTGCAAATAAAACAACATCGGAAAGCCGTGTACAGAAACACGTCAACAAACGATCCAGAGGAACCAATCGCATCATTACTTTTACCCTACACGTTTTTTACTTTTCCTGAGTATGTTGCAAGAAGGAAGAGAAGAGCATAATTCAAGCAAATTTGACTAATAAAGATTACACTTGCTTGAATTCACGCCTCTTTCAATACAAACAAGAGCCAAGCCAATGCCCATCACCATAAACCAAAACCCTGAACAGCTTGCCCGTGATAAGATCGACACCATGCTTTGCGATGTTGGCTGGGTGGTGCAATCAAAAAAACATGTTAATCTTGCGGAAGGCAAAGGCGTGGCTGTCCGCGAATACCAAACCGATGCCGGCCCTGCCGACTATGTCCTCTTTGTGGATCGAAAACCGGTTGGCATTATTGAGGC
>DAOVZA010000211.1 GCA_030635405.1 Desulfocapsa sp. | reverse complement strand
GGATCACGGGTTGATCTCTATCTGCCACAAGGCAGTAAGGTACACGTAAAGTTAGGACAAAAGGTGAGTGCCGGAGAAACTGCCATAGCATCTTTTTCATAAAACACATCGTTCCTGTTATCGGAGCATAATATATGATCGAAAGCTCACCAGAACCAAACAATCGTTTTTACCCTCTACCATGCATGTTTACGCTTGCGAGTCTGTTTTGCGGGTTCTACGCTATTATTTCAGCTGTTAATTCAGAGTTTAAAACAGCAGCAGTTGCCATTATTGTTGCGGCTATCTTTGATACAATGGATGGTCGTGTCGCTCGTATGACTCAAAGTACAAGCCAATTTGGAGCAGAGCTTGATTCATTATGCGACATGGTATCCTTTGGTGTCTCCCCTGCTGTTATTGCTTACCTTTGGGCACTTCATCCATATGGTCGATACGGATGGCTTGCGGCCTTTATGTATGTTGCTATGACCTCTCTTCGTCTAGCCAGGTTTAATAGTCAAGATAGTAAGTCAGAATCAAAAAACTTTGTCGGACTTCCCTGCCCTGCAGCTGCCGCAATGATTTCAGCGTCTGTACTTTTTACACATTACCTGGGCCTTACAGGAGAAGTCAAACATATCTCTCTACTTCTCCTTGTCTATCTTCTGTCATATCTGATGGTATCAAATCATACGTACTACAGTTTTAAAGAACGCCCTCCAATTAAGATAAAGCGATTTCAAATCCTTGTAGGTTTTTTACTTTTTTTTATTATGATAGCTGCTGAACCACAAATCATGCTTTTTACTCTCTTTTTACTGTATATTGCTTCAGGTCCAACATATGGAATAATCCAGAAAGTAAAATCGACAAAAAAAACTACAGCTACTAAAAACAAACCTAAGCCCTGAACGCTTTTAACCCTTCATTCAAAGCGCTTCAGGTCTCAATTACCTGTGGCGCTTTTTTTATTTTAAATAACAATGTATATTGATCTGAAAAAGAAAACTTGTTACTCTTTTCAACTTTTACTGAAATTTAATTAATCAAATACTCACACTAATAACTTTGCTAAAATAAGGTCTTATCATGAGCGTAAATTCCCAAAAATATAACGTTGCTATTGCAGGTGCCACAGGAGCCGTAGGTGGGGCCATGCTTGATGTATTAAAAAGGCGTGACTTCCCTATTAATGAATTGCGATTACTAGCCTCAGAACGCTCAGTTGGAAAGAAAATCACCTTTAGAGGTAAAGAACTTGAGGTACAATTACTCAGTAAAGATTCCTTTAAAGATATCGATATCGCGCTTTTTTCAGCAGGTGCCACCAGATCCCTTGATTTTGCGCCTGCGGCTGCCGCTGCCGGGGCTGTTGTTATTGATAATTCCAGTGCCTATCGTATGGATCCTGAAATTCCTCTTGTAGTCCCCGAGGTTAATCCCCACGCCATCGCTGAACACACAAAACACGGAATTATTGCAAACCCTAATTGCTCAACCATTCAGATGTTAGTGGCTTTAAAACCCATCCTTGATAAAGTTGGTATTAAACGGCTTGTTATTTCAACCTATCAGGCAGTCTCAGGAACAGGAGCAAAGGCAATAGAGGAACTCGATGCTCAGGTTAAGGCCTATGCTGAAGGAAAAGATCTGACAGCATCAGTTTATCCTCATCAGATCGCCTTCAATTGTCTTCCTCACATCGATTCTTTTCTTGATAATGGTTACACCAAGGAAGAGATGAAAATGGTCAATGAAACTCGAAAAATTTTCGAAGATGATTCCATTGGTATTACCGCAACAACTGTTCGAGTACCTGTATACTACGGTCACTCTGAATCAGTAAATGTTGAAACCAAAACAAAAATCACTGCCGATGAAGTAAGAGAACTTCTGTTAAATGCACCTGGGATTAAACTCGTAGATGATCCTGCTAACTTTAAATATCCAATGGCCACCGATTGCGCTGGAAATTTTGAAACCCTTGTCGGAAGAATTCGGGAAGATGAATCCATAGATAATGGAATTAATCTATGGGTTGTTTCAGACAATATTTTAAAGGGTGCCGCTTTGAATGCTGTCCAGATTGCTGAAACATTTATTGCCGAATATAAATAATTGCGAATTATCAGTGGATATGCCCGGGGAAGAAAACTTTTTACTCCGGGCAATACAAACATCATCCGTCCTACTACTGATCGTGCCAGAGAAGCACTTTTTAGTATAATCGGCCACAAGATTATTGATGCACGAGTTCTTGATCTTTATGCCGGCACTGGTGCTTTAGGGCTGGAATCATTAAGTCGAGGAGCCACACAGGCAATTTTCATCGATAAGCATCAAAAATCACTCGAACTTATACAAAAAAACTATGCGCTATGTTTTCCCTCTTCTGAAGAAACAGAGACCTTTAAAGCTACCATCATTAAACATGATCTTAATCGTGGACTCAATTTACAAGACAATCAATTCCTCAAATCCATTAACTTTGATATTGTCTTTCTCGATCCACCATACGAAAAAGGACTTGCTCAAAGCACACTAAAACTCTTGGCTGAAAGTGCTTTAATAAATGCTCAGACCTTGATTATTGCAGAAGAGAGCAGTGGACAAACCTTACCAGATCTAATTGGAAGTCTAACCCTTATCGACCAGCGACGATACGGTGATACAGGTTTTTGGTTTTATAAAGTGCAATCACCGTCACCCTCTACAATTAAAATAGAAGATGAATGATGATAAATACAAATTCTGATCATAACCGTAAAAGCCTTGCGATCTATCCTGGTACATTTGATCCGATCACCATGGGTCATCTTGACATAATCGACAGAGCACTCAATCTCTTCGATAAAGTTATTATTGCCATCGCCATTAACCCAGGCAAGACTCCCTTGTTTTCAATCGATGAGAGAATAGAGATGGCAAAGAAATGTTTTCCCCATAACTATACACGTATTGAAGTTGATACTGTATCTGGATTACTTGTTAAATATGCAGCTGACAAGGGAGCAAATGCCATTATTCGTGGACTCAGGGCTGTATCAGACTTTGATTATGAATTCCAGTTGGCACTAATGAATCGAAAACTAGAACGTGAAGTAGATACCATATTTCTCATGCCTGGTTTTAGGTGGATATATATTAGTTCCTCTATTATTAAAGATGCTGCCAGACACGGTGGTGATGTTTGCGAGCTGGTCCCTGAGCATGTCAACCAAAGCCTACTCGCTGCATTCTCGAATCAATAAACGTCTTCTGTATTGAATATTATATGTCACCACCTGACTTAAATAAACATTCAAATCCAAAACGTCGCTTTCTTTTTTTCTGTGCAAGCATTGCTTTGCTCTATCCTGTTTTTCGATTTCTTGGCTATTCTATTCCACGTAAACCACGAGTTATTGAAATTTCAAAAACAGTCCCCATTGGAGGCTTTCATCTTGAAACTGATTTTATCCTTTTCGATAATGGAAATAACGCATGGGCACTTTCCAGAAAATGCACTCATTTAGGGTGTACCATTAACTTTTATGAAAAAAATTCAGTTTTAGAATGTCCATGCCATCAGAGCAGATTTTCAATGAAAGGTATCGTTCTTCATGGGCCTGCTAAAAAGAATTTACCCCGATACAAGGTTGAAAAACTGAAGGACAATGGAGGCTACATTGTCACTATTTGACGGGTTTAAATAGCAATGGCTAAGCGATTTTCCGAATTACCTTGGGGAGAATATTCACTTCTGGCCCTCTATATCTCTATTCTTTCCGGTATTGTAGTTGGACTCCAGTATGACCCTGCAACTCCTCTCTATTCTGTTTCTACAATTGACATGCTAGTGCCATTTGGTGCTTATTTTCGTTCTCTCCACTTTTACAGCAGTCAACTCTTTTTTCTCTTCTGTCTTTGTCATGTTATTGGTATCTTCTCCCAGGCTCAAAACTACCCAAACAAACAGTGGATAAAGCTCATTGCAACTTTACCTGTTGCCCTTCTGATTCTCTTTACTGGTTATGTTCTTCGGGGAGATTCTACTGGATTTTCTGCAGGAATGATCGCTGAAGCTATTCTTTTGGATATTCCTTATATTGGTTCTGGTATAAATGATTTACTTTTTTCCATTACAGACAATGGAATGAAACGAATTTACCTCAATCATTTGGTTGGGTTTGGAATTTTCTGGGGTTGGCTTGCGTGGAGTCATGTTAAAAAATATAGTGTAAGCTTTAATCGTCAGATCTTGTTGTCGATTGCCATCTTTTTATTTTCAATCTTTGTTACAGCACCATTTGAGCCTGAGCAACTTGGTGTCGTTCATATTAATGGCCCATGGTTTTTTCTTGGACTTCAAGAACTTCTTCGGTACTTCCCTCCTTTACTGGCTGGTGTATTATTTCCAATTACTCTCTTGGTTGCTTTGGTATTTTTACGAAAGGAACACCCCAAATTCCGTATAATCCTTATTTTTATAGTTAGTTGGCTTCTTATTTATGCAATAGCAAGTATTATCGCGATAGGTCGATAGATAGTAAGCGGGAATTAAACCCCACTGGATAAGTGAGGTAAGATCAGTTTTTCAGGTGAGAGATTTTTTGGAAGGAGGTTGTGAAACTCGTTGGGTGACGTTATAGGCAATTTCTCAAACAAGTAACGCAGGTAACTGTATGGTTCCAGCTGATTAGCTTTGGCTGTTTCGATAAGGCTAAAGAGAGTAGCACTGGCTTCAGCTCCTTCAGGGGTACCAGAGCACAACCAGTTTTTCCTTCCCACTACAAAGGGACGGATAGCATTTTCTGCCGTATTCTTCTCTATGCCAGCATAACCACTTTTGACGTAGCTTTTTAAGCGATTCC
>DAOVZA010000061.1 GCA_030635405.1 Desulfocapsa sp. | reverse complement strand
GTGCTGTTTCATGAATACATGGAAGTACCACCGATTTTTTTCTCAACCAAAAAAACCAGTAGACTAAGGCAATTGCTGCAAGCACCCCGAGTATTATCGCTGCTAACATCAGATAATTTGGTTCTTCCGGCAACAGCAAAGGAGGATGAATATCACGTAACTGTATTTGCTCCTGATTCATCTGCTTATCCTCCTTCTTCTGTTACCAAAGAAGTTCAACAGCGGCGGCACGTAGGATTGATCGGTGGCAAGATCAAGAAGATCAACACCTGCCGAACGAATGGACTTATGCAGGAGGTTTTTTCTGTGGCTTGCAAGCTCTGCGTATCCCCTTCGAACAGCAGGATCTGAGGTATCGAGTTCAACCTGATTACCGCTTTCGGCATCTTCAATGGTAAGCCAGCCCACATCTGGAAGATGAAACTCACGAGGATCTGAAATAATCATGGAGATAAGATCATGGCGACGGTTACTCACCTGTAGTTTTGGTTTTAAAAGGGCAAGAGCCTCTTCAAAATCCCCAGGCAAACAAAAATCAGAAATAAGAAAGGTTACACATTTGCGTTTAGCAACCTTATTCACAAAATCAAGCGGTACAATCAGATCTGTCTTTCGTCCCCTGGGCTGGAAAAATAAAATTTCCCTGATAAGCCGTAAAATATGAGAGCGGCCTTTCTTAGGAGGAATGTATAGCTCAACAAAATCAGAAAACAGCACCAAGCCAACCTTATCATTATTACGAACAGCTGAAAAAGCGAGTACCGATCCGAGCTCCGCCATGATCTCACGTTTGGAGCTTTCCGCTGAACCAAAATCCCCGGAACCGGAAATATCGATCATCAGCATGATGGTGAGTTCCCGCTCTTCAGTGAATTTTTTAATGTGCGGAACACCAGTTCGCGCCGTAACATTCCAGTCAATTGTACGAATTTCATCTCCGGGAACATACTCCCGAACCTCATCAAAATTCATACCGCGCCCTTTAAATACAGACTGATAACTCCCGGCAAGAGTATCGTTAACCAGCCTGCTGGTACGCACTTCTATCTGGCGAACTTTTTTAAGAATTTCCTTTGTTATTTGCTCTTCCATGGCTGATCAATCAAGGAACGGGTACGGTATCTAATATTTTCCGAATAATATCTTCCGTTGTTATGGCCTCTGCTTCCGCCTCGTAACTAATACGAATACGATGTCGCATAACATCCATGGCAGCAGCTTTCACATCATCCGGAGTTACATACCCGCGCCCGGCCAGAAATGCCAAAGCACGTGAAACAGCTTTTAAATTGATGGTTGCCCGAGGCGACGCTCCGGTCTCTATATAATCATGAAGATCAAGCTGAAAACTTCTGGGATCACGGGTGGCACAAACAAGTGAGACGATGTAATCTTTGATCTTGTCATCCATATAAATGGTATCAACCACCTTTCGTGCGCCAAGAATATCATCGGGGCCAACAACGGGATTCACAACAACTACGGAATCGGTATGATCAACAGCGTCAAGAATCATACGTTCCTGAATCATAGAAGGATACTCAACAACCACCTTCATCATAAACCTATCGACCTGAGCTTCAGGAAGTGGATATGTTCCTTCCTGCTCAATAGGATTTTGTGTGGCCAGCACCAGAAACAACTCAGGCAGTTTGAAGGTTTCATCACCTATGGTAACCTGTTTTTCCTGCATGGCTTCAAGCATGGCAGACTGCACTTTAGCAGGTGCCCGATTGATTTCATCAGCAAGAATAAGTGAAGAAAATATCGGTCCTGTCTTGACCTCGAACTCTGTATCCTTAGGGTTATAGATCTGGGTTCCAATTATATCAGCAGGAAGCATATCAGGAGTGAACTGAATCCTCTGGAAATCAGTATGAACAGCCATGGCAAGTGTTTTAACAGCAAGTGTTTTGGCAAGCCCTGGAAGGCCTTCAAGCAGAATATGGCCTCCGGTGAGCAGTCCCACAAGCAGACGTTCGACTAGGTGTTCCTGACCGATAATGGACTTTGCCATCTCCTGGCGCAGCAGGCCGACCCATGCAGAGCTTGCAACAACAGATTCATTAATGGCCTGAATGGAAGTATAGCCTTCCTGACGTGGTGGCTGACTTGCAGAGGGCGTGGGTAAAGCGGTTTCAACGTTTAGATTTTGCTCATTCATAGAGACTCCTTCATTTACACAATAGGGAAATGTATCACTTATTCGCTCCTAGAATACTGCATAAACATTACGGGAATATTACGGGAACATTACAATGATGCAATCTTTGGAATTTTCTCTCAACACCTGTAAGGTAGTCTGCAGGAATTTAAAATAATGACCAATACTCCACCACCCCTCAAAAAAGTTCTCAGCCTGCTTGGCCCCATATATTTCAAACATCGCATTCGTTTGCTGTTTGGTTTGATAGCACTCCTTGGCGTTAATTTTCTGCAACTTTCAATCCCACGTATTCTCAAAAAAGGGATCGATTCTCTGGAAGATGGAACTGCCAGCAACGAGAATTTATTCTCACTAGCTCTTCTTATCTGCGCAATTGGACTTGCGGCCACCGTGCTCCGTTTTAGCTGGCGCTATCTTATTATTGGATTTTCAAGACATCTGGAACGTGATCTGCGTAAACATATTTTCAACCATGTTATGAGCATGGATGGCAGCTTTTTCTCGAAATACAGCACTGGTTCCATCATGGCTCACGGCACAAATGATCTTGCTGCTGTACAGATGGCCTGTGGTATGGGGCTTGTTGCGGCAGTTGACGCACTCGTTATGTCCATTGCGGCCATCGCATTTATGTTCAACATCAATATAGGTCTTACCTTGCTTGCTCTTCTGCCCATGCCTATTTTAGCTCTATCCACCCGCTTTCTGTCAGGTCGTCTGCATCATCGTTTTGATCGTGTTCAGGAGCAATTTTCAAATATGACAGAGTTTGCCAGATCCTCCATTGCATCCATTCGCCTCATTAAGGCCTATACACTTGAGAGATCACAGACAAAACGATTTGCAGCACTTGGACAGGAGTACGTTGATTCAAGTATCCGTGTTGCAATAATTCAAGGATTGCTCTTCCCGATAGCCACATTGGTTGGAAGCCTCGGCATGCTTCTTGTGCTCTATTTTGGTGGACGACTGGTTATTCTAAAAACCATTTCCATGGGTGATTTTGTGGCCTTTGTCACCTATCTCTATATGTTGATATGGCCCATTATGGCCGTGGGTTGGGTGGCAAATCTTTCCCAGAGAGGTGTAACATCGCTGCGTCGAATTTATCTTCTCTTATCAGAAGAATCGCAGTTGTCTCCGGGGAGCAAAGAGTATCAGCCTGAAAGTTCAATCTTCAAACTGCAGAATCTTGATTTTACATATCCAAACTCAGAACGACGCATCCTGACAAATATCAACCTTGAGATCACTCCCGGAATACTCGGAATCACAGGCCCGACAGGATGTGGCAAGACAACATTATGTCAGGTTCTCACCCGCATCTATCCGGTGGAAGATCAATCACTTTTTCTGGGAAAGACGGATATCAACAAAATTCCGCCAGAATCCGTGCAATCGTTAATCAGCTACGTAAGTCAGGAAGCGATACTCTTTTCCAGTAGTATTCGTGACAATATCTCCTTTGGCAATCCCGACGCCTCCATGGATCAGATTATAGCAGCCGCAAAGGCCGCAGCAATACATGAAGAAATCCTTCGTTTGCCGCAGGAATATGACAGCATGATAGGAGAAAAAGGAGTCACTCTGTCAGGTGGACAACGAGGCAGAGTTGCACTTGCACGAGCATTACTCTGTGACAGACCTGTAATTATAATTGATGACGGCCTTGCTGCAGTTGACACCGGTACTGAACAGCAAATCATTGAGAACATCAGCCCATGGCTTAAGGAAAAATCAGTCCTATGGGTGAGCCAACGAGTCAAACAGCTCAGCCGAACGGACAGGGTTTTAGTTATAGAACAGGGCAGAATATCTGATATTGGCCCCTTTGAAACACTGGTGCGCCACAACACATTCCTGAAAGAAATCAGCCAGCGCCAGAGATTTCAAAGGGAGAATAACAATGCGTAACTTCGGATATTTTGAAGAAGACTACACACCACAATTCTCCGAAAAAGGCTTGTGGCGACGCATCCTTGGATATTTACGTCCCTTTAGAATTCCCTTTGCTGGTGCCATTCTGCTTTCTCTCTTTGTAACGGCTGCTGCCCTTGGTCTGCCATGGATTATGCAGCAGGCCATCGATCTCTACATCACAAGCCCCGACATGGAATTTGAACAACGCATGACAGGGTTGCAGGGAAAGGTAATGCTCTATGGCGGGCTGATATTGATCGGATTTACAACCGCCTTTCTGCAGGTACTACTACTCGAATGGATCGGTCAATCGATCATGCACAAATTACGTCAGGATCTTTTTAGCCACTTGCTCACCGTTGAACTACAATTTTTCAATAAACAGCCCGTTGGCCGCCTCGTTACACGTTTGACAAACGATGTTCAGAACATGCATGAAATGTTCACCTCCATAATGGTGACCATCTTCAATGATCTTCTACGCATGGCCTGTATTCTTGGGCTGCTGCTCTACATGAATCTGCGGTTGGGGCTTTTCCTCTGCCTTTTTGTGCCTCTTGCAACGGTTGTTACCGTTCTTTTTTCAAGACTTGCCAGAAATCATTTCCGAGCCATACGCAAGCAGCTCTCAAGGGTTAACGCCTTTGTTCAGGAATCGGTTTCAGGGATTACTGTCGTGCAGTTATTTGGCAGAACAAAGGATTTAAACGCGGAATTTTCAACGCTCAACAACAGTTATCTCAGGAAAACTCTACGTCAGATCCGACTGTTTGGGGCGTTTATGCCCATCACCGAGCTGATGAGTTCGCTGGCCATGGCTCTAATCCTCTGGTATGGCGGTGGAGAAATTATCCAGAGAGAACTCAGTCTGGGCGAGCTTGTTGCCTTTCTTTCATATATGCGCCTGTTCTTTCAGCCCCTACGGGAACTTTCTCAAAAGTATTCCATAGTTCAATCCGCCCTTGCCTCTGCAGAACGGATTTTCCACCTGCTGGATACGCATTCTGAAGAGAAAAATCACCTGACTAAAGATGATTTACCATCATCTGTTGGTCATCTTTCTTCTAAAAATATCATTTTTTCTTACCTGACAGATCAGCCCATCCTCCATGATATTTCATTTACTGTAAAAACTGGGGAAACTGTGGCAATTGTAGGTTCAACGGGAAGCGGAAAATCCACCCTTATCAATCTCATGCTACGTTTTTACGAACCGGATAGCGGAGATATCCATCTTGCAGGTATTCCACTCACAGATATCCCAAAAAGCAGTCTGCGTCAGGAGATCGGTGTCGTTATGCAGGAGATGCTCATTCTTCAGGACACACTTTTACAAAACATCATTCTTGATACCGACAAAAGCAGAGACGAAGTATTACAATTGCTCCAACAAACACAATTGACCGAGTTCATCGAAAACCTGCCCCAGGGACTTGACACCATCATAGGAGAGGGCGGTCAGGCGATGTCAACCGGAGAAAAGCAGCTCCTTGCCATTGCCAGAGTTTTATGCCGAAACCCATCACTACTTGTTCTTGATGAAGCAAGCTCCGCCATTGATTCCAAAACAGAAAAGCTTCTGGAACAACCTCTGGAGCATTGCTTTAAAGAAAAAACAGTTCTGATTATTGCACACCGTCTCTCCACGGTGCAGCGTGCCGATAGAATTATCGTGCTCGATAAGGGCAGGATCATAGAAGAGGGAAACCACGCGACTCTACTTGCTCAAAACGGAACGTACAGCAAACTCGTTGCACTCGACTTTGACAGAGAAACATAAACACCTCGCATCTTGACAAGACGACACAATTCATTTACTTTTTCACCTCATTTTCAGGTTCCATAAACATGGACAAAAGGGGAATCCGGTGTAAATCCGGAACGGGCCCGCCGCTGTAATCGGATTTGAAGTACTAAAAACAGTCCGAAAGTCAGAAAACCTTCCTGAAAAACGTATCGATGAACTCAGTTCATCATAGGTACCAGACAGAAATCTCCGTGGACAAGGGATTATTTGTCAAATCTGTGGACTTAAAGGGCATCCCCGGATCAATACTACATTGGTCCGGGATTTTTTTTGTTTTAGAGACTCACTTTCCCGGGCAGTTAATTCAACCTAAGGACAAGAAAAATGAAAAAAAGCTACTATCCCATTCTCTGCACACAACTCCTTGCCATAAGCTGTGTTCCAAATCTCTTTGCAGCAAACAGTAATCAGCCTGGAATGATGGAAGAAATTGTCGTAACGGCAAGCCGTACAGAAGAAAGTAAAACAACGGTGAGTTCCAACATAACGGTTATTACAGAAGATACTATACAGCAATCCGGTGCCTCCAATGTTGGCGACCTTCTTGCCGAACAATCAATTGGCACCATCAAGAAATATCCTGGAAATCTCACTTCCGTTGGTATTCGTGGGTTTCGTACCGATACCCATGGCAACGATATTCAGGGCCATGTTCTGGTTCTGCTCGATGGCCGTCGTGCCGGAACCGGAAATCTTGCAAAAATACTCACCAAAAATGTCTCCCGAATCGAGATTATTCGAGGCCCGGGCGCTGTACAATATGGTTCTGCAGGAATGGGCGGAGTCATCAATGTAATAACCAAAAGAGGTGCGGACAACTCACTCTTCATGGAGGCCGGCGGCGGTTCCTTTGGCGAAGTGAAAAGCAGCATTGGTGGCAGTGCCATTGGCAATGGCTTTGATTTTGCGGGTTCCTTTTCCTACGGTGAAAACGATGATTACGACACAGGAAGCGGAGCAACCTACCAGAACACTGGAAACAACTACGAAACCGGACTGAGTGCTAACCTTGGTTATTCATTTTCAGAAACAAACAGACTTGGTCTGATCATCACTCGTTTTGAGGTGGATGAAGCAGGCAACCCCGGATACTTCAGCAATACTGATCTTGATGACTACTCCAGCAATAACAATTACTCAGCAGATCTCACCTTTGAAGGACAATGTCCAGCCACAGGAGCAAAACTGCTTGCCAGATATTTCTTTGGTCAGGATGAAAATAGCTGGATGGACCCCATTGCTTCAAACGCCAGCGGCTGGAACGATGGAATCCTCTCAGAAAACAAGACCGATCAACAGGGAGCACAATTTCAAATAAGCAGTGATGTTGGCATGGCCAGTATCACCGCAGGACTCGACTGGCTCGACTATGAAGTTGAAAACAGTTGGGCGCCCAACACAACCGAATACTCAAATCCTGCACTCTTCCTGCTCAGTAAGGTCTCTTTTCTCGAAGACCGGCTCAATGCAAATCTTGGCGTCCGCTATGACTGGTATGACGTAAAGGTCAAAGAATCAGCAGGACACGATGCCGATGACAGCCAGTTTACACCCCAGATCGGTATTGCCTGGATGGTAAATGATACGCTTAAAATCCGCGCCCAATATGGTGAAGCGTTTATGATGCCATCTGCCGATCAAATGGCTGCAGATTACACAAGTTTTGGTACAAGAGTTCTTGGAAACCCTGATCTTAATCCGGAAGAAAGCAGTACCTGGGAAGGCGGCATCGATTACCTGCAAAATGGCCTCAAAGGCTCTCTTACCTATTTCTACACTGATTTTAAGGACAAAATTGTCAGTGACTACCTTGCAGATGGTTCAAGCACCTGGAAAAACCTTGGAGATGCCACCATTGCCGGATTTGAGACTGAACTTTCCTATGACATTGGCATTCCACTTAATTTAGCATGGGAAGTCAGTCCTTATCTCAACATGACCATCCTTACCACCTATGAAGATGAAAGCACTGGCGAAGATCTACAGCACACCAGTGGCCTTAATTACTCAGCAGGCCTTGCGGTGAACAATGGTGCCGGGTTATTTGGTCGATTGAACATGGCCTACACAGGCAGTCAGGATGTAATTGATTATGAAGCCTTCTATCCCTATCCGGTTGTATCTCAGGATTCCAGCATCGTAACCGACCTCACCGCTTCCTGGCGCTTTTACAAAAATGAAGGTATGGGCGCCATTACTCTACGCGGGGAAATTCGAAACATTCTTGATGAAGAGTACGCCTATGTCATGGGCTACCCAATGCCAGGACGTAGTTTTTATGCGGGATTGCGCTGGGATTATTAACTGACCTGTGAACAACTCTGTCAGTAGTCCATAGCAGAGTTAAATAGCAGTGAACATTTTGACTTAAGCACCTGAAAAGAGTAGTTTCATCAAGATACTCCCTTTTTACATTTTCTTGTCCGGGTCAAAAGAGGCCGCAGAGTAGAAACAGGATACAACTATGCATCAGCATGGATATATTGGCCGCAAATTACGAGTTCCAACGCTTAAACAAAAACCCGCAATCATACTAGTTACTTTCGGAACAAGCAGCCGGACAAAAAGACCCCTGGAAATCTTTCAGCAACAGGTCGAAAAACACTATTCTGAACATGAAATATTCTGGGCCTACAGCTCAAACATTATCTGTAGGAAAAAGAAACTGCCCAGCCTCCAGCAAGCATTGGCCAGTGCTGAGTCTACCGGATTTCGTAAAGCCGTTGTCCAGCCGCTACAT
>DAOVZA010000007.1 GCA_030635405.1 Desulfocapsa sp. | reverse complement strand
GCTATATTATTGCCTGTTTGTTTCATAGATACTTCTGATTTGCCTTGACCCCCGGCCTCCTGAAAAGGTAAAAGAGAGAATAAAATTACCCATGTTTAGGGATGAAATCAGTCAAAATTAATAATTAAAGTGAAATATATGATATTGAGTCAAAATTTTAAGAAATATTTTTTTAAACTCACACTGATATTGGCGTTGGGTTCACTGACAGCCTGTGGACAAACAATGTACGGTGTTGCTAAAATTGAGTCGATCCCTCCTGGAGCTGAAGTCATAAACTTAAAAGATGACACACATCTTGGTATGACCCCGCTTCTGGTAACGTGGGAAAGCAGTGACGATGAGGCCAAACATGCCACTGTAGAGTTACGTAAGTTAGGTTACGTCGAAGAAATAACGTCATTTTGGGTTACGATGCGTCATAAGTCAAAAGAGGCAGCCACCAGAGAACCTCAGCCTGTAACAGTTGAATTAAAAAAGAGGAAATAAATGATGGGTTTCATGAAAAATCGTATTTCCAGTGTGTGCTGTATGGCCATTTTGATAGCTGCACTTGCAGTTTTATCGGGTTGTGCAAATAAAAAAACTGTTAATTTTAAAATTAACTCTGTGCCCAAGGGAGCGTATGTACTCTATCAGGTGGTTGGCAAAGATATCTCTTGCCAGGGGCAGTGGATATTTATTGGTAATACGCCACTACAGGGGGTAAGGAGTTTTAGTGAAAATGAGTTAGGCGATGCGGAAAAGATTTCTCTTAGAATTATGTATCACGGCTATCAGGATCAGATTAAGGAATGGGACGGAGAAGGATTTTGGAAAGAGGTTTCTGAGCGTGATGTTATCTTTTGGGCACCACAAATGGTTGCGGCTGATAAAGAGCAATAATCCAATTTTTATGTAATCATTGCTCTTTCTAATAAGCCGGTTGTCATAATATATTAAAAATTAAAGACGCTGGCCGTGGCTGCCATATCGATCAGGTTGCCACCGGTATCAAGTTTCATATTTGTGCAGAATGTTTTTTCCTCAAGGTTTCTTCCCTTCGCACATGGAGTACAGACACCTGTGGTAACTCCTTTTTCCTCAAGATAAGGAAGATAATCTGCTGTGCAGTCACCTGTAGTTGTTGTGTTGTTACCGTCCTTTCCTTTGACTGCCCATTCAACCCCATCATCCACCAGGAAAATATTGACGGCATGTCCTTTTTCATGGGCAATTTTGGCAAATTGAAAGCAACGAGTTGCCTTTTCGTTATCGTCAGTGTGTAAAATGAAGAGATATTCGGCCATGGTGTGCCCTCCTGAGAGATGAATGGTAGGAAAAATGAATTTATTGCGTCAATTATTGACATATGTTTAATAAAAGCACAAGTGCTTTTCAATTTGAATAGGGATTCAATATGTACCTTCCGGCACTAGCAAGAGATTTGTATAAAAGTCAAAAAGAAGTGGAACATCTTGAGCAGCAACTGTTGGGGGCAAAAGCATCTGTGCAGGAAGATTTGAAGGAGGAGTTGCGTCAGGCGAAGGCAGAGCTAATGCAGCTCTTAAAAGTAATGGAGGGAAGAAAGGAGCAGTCAAAAGCTTCTTTGAATAAGCCGACTTCCCGTTTTTAAAATGCGTTTAGCCCAGGGATTTGTTTGGAGCGTTTAGAGGCTACATCCTTTGAGGTATGGAACAAGGAAGGGTTTATGCTCTTCAATTTCATCCATTGTTAACCCGCTCATCTCATAGGGGAACACCAGCCAGTCTTCTGATTTATAGAGTGTGAAGTCCGGTTCTATTTCAGTTTCTTTATAGGAAGGGCGTTGCCATAATGTCGCAATCTTGATCTGTTTGGGCATGTTTCTTTTGAGATGACGACTGAGTCGTTTGATGACAGCATCCACACTTTTCCCGGTACTGAAGACATCGTCGACCAGTAACAGAGAATCATCAGCATTCAGGTTCTCAAGTAAATACTGTGTGCCATGAACCCTGATTTCAGCATCAGCAGAGGCCACCATTTCCTGATAAGAGGGCTCGCCGCGATAGGATGTTCGCAGTGAGATATGGTTGGTTTCTACTCCAAGTGTCTGGAGGCATTCCTGGACATAGATACCAACTGAGCTACCGCCTCGCCAAATCCCTACGATGAATGTTGGACGAAAACTGCTTTCAAAAATTTTAACCCCTAATTTGAAAGAATCTAAAATAAGGGTTTCTTCATCAAGGAATCTTTTTTTCATAATAGTACGTGTAATTTAAATTTGAGAGAGTTGTCTTTTTTATTAGACCAGATGGTCTCTTTTAAGATACCATTTATAGAACATTACTTGTATAGAATATATTCTCAATTTACCTCGTTTCTACAATGATAGGGTTAAAAATGGAAAAAGTATACCTTACTGCCCAGGGCTTACTGGAAGATTCTTTTAAGCTGGCACAACAGATTCTTAAAAGTGGCTTTAAGCCGACATTCATTATTGCAGTCTGGCGCGGTGGTGTGCCAATCGGAATTGCTGTTCAGGAGTTTTTATCCTTTCATGGGATACAGTCCGATAATATAGCAATCAGAACCTCTTCATACAGTGGAATTGATGAACAGACGCGTGAAATTCAGCTTTTTGGTCTGAATTATCTGGTGAAAAATATGCAGCACAGTGACAGTCTGCTTATTGTTGATGACGTATTTGATACTGGTCGCTCAGTGGAAGCAATTATCAATGAACTGGGTCGCAGGTTACGCCTGAATACTCCGGAAGATATCCGTATTGCTGTTCCCTATTATAAGCCCAGTCGTAATCAGATAGGAAGAGCGCCGGATTACACAGTACATGAAACGACAGCCTGGCTTAAATATCCTCATTCACTGGAAGGCTTGAGTGTTGAGGAAATACAGGCAAAACGACCTGCGATTTATGAAATTCTCAAGGATCATCTAGTAAAGAAATAGTATTTCAGGAGAGTACCTCTTCCACAGGCACATACTCCATATCAAAAGCTTCAGCCACACCCCGATACAGTATCTTTCCCTCAACAATGTTGAGTCCTTTCCTCATGGCCGGATTTTCCTGAGCGCAACGTTTCCATCCCTTATTAGCCAGTGATACAGCGTATGGAAGAGTGGCGTTGGTTAGTGCCATGGTGGATGTGAGTGGAACTGCACCAGGCATATTGGCAACGCAGTAATGAATAATTCCATCAACCTCATAGACAGGGTTGGTGTGAGTGGTGGCTTTGGAGGTTTCAAAGCAGCCTCCCTGATCAATAGCCACATCGACTAACACTGCTCCTGGTTTCATTGTGCCAAGCATTTCTCTTGTAATGAGTTTTGGAGCTTTGGCACCATGAAGAAGTACAGCACCAATAACGGCATCTGCCTGGGTAATGAGTTCCCGAAGCTTGGCTGGAGATGACATAATGGGGATACAATTTTTAGGCATTACCTCAGAGAGGTAGCGAAGTCTTGGTAAGCTGGTGTCGAGAAGATAAACCTTTGCCCCAAGGCCGCAGGCCATCTGGGCAGCATTGGTGCCAACCACTCCACCACCGATAACAACAACAGTACCGGGATCCACTCCGGGAACACCACCAAGAAGAATCCCACGTCCTCCTTGGGGGCGTTCCAAATATTTTGCAGCTTCCTGGGTAGCCATTCTGCCAGCAACTTCACTCATGGGAGTGAGTAAGGGTAAGCTGCCATCACTGTCCTGAATTGTTTCATAGGCTATACAAACAGCCTTTCTGGCAATCATTGCCAGTGTTAGTTCCTCTGATGCTGCAAAATGAAAATAGGTAAATACAATTTGCCCTTCCCTGATTAATTCATATTCTTCAGGTTGTGGCTCTTTAACATGCATGACCATATCAGAAGATTTGAATACTTCTGCAGCTGTCTCAAGTATCTCAGCTCCTGTGGCAATATATTCAGCATCGGAGAATCCACTGCCAGCACCACTATTTCTCTCTACGAAAACCTGATGACCATTGTGCACCATAATCTCTGTTCCAGCGGGAGTCATACAAACCCTGCTTTCTTCAATTTTGATTTCTTTTAAGATTCCTATTTTCATGGCAAGTCTCTTTTTAGAGTGGATGAGGTGGCTTTACATATTTATCTCTTCTGTTTTTATTATACAGGATTCAATTTGAAATAAGATTGCTTTTTAGTGAATATTCCTGTTACCACTGAAGGATAATTTCAATTTATAAGGTAATGTATGCAGAAAACACCAAATAGTCAGATTGATGAGCTTGATCGATCCATCCTTGTCGCATTACAGCATGACGTGAGTCTTTCCAATGTTCAACTGGCTCAAAAAGTAGGATTATCTGAGTCAGCTTGTCTGAGAAGAGTTAAAGCACTCAAAAGAAGTGGGATTGTAGATCGATCTGTTCTTCTACTCAACCAGAATGTACTCGGTTTTTCAGGAACAGTATTTGTCCGTGTTACTCTTAAGGAGCAACAGCAAGTGACACTTCAGGCTTTTGAAAATGCAATCGTTGGGATTGAGCAGGTTATGGAGTGCTACCTGATGTCGGGGGACGCTGATTATATGCTGAGAATTATCTATAAAGATAATGATGATTACAAAAAGATTCATTTGAAGCTAACCAGTCTGCCAGGTGTGCAGCGTGTTCACTCTTCATTTACTCTGAGTACGGTTATCCATAAAACAGAGCTTCCGATTCCCGTTGAATAGATAGTGTTTTTCTCTCGACAATCCTGTCGAATTAGAAAAATATTGTAGAAAAACTCCTCCCTATAAAAATTGTTTGCCCATTCTAATTGCTTGTTATTAAGTATTATTCTCGGTGCAGGCCGTGCTGGCACACTTCTGGCATATTCTGAACAAACACTTTCTTTCCAGTTATAATATAAATGGTAACGACCTCTATTTGTGAGATATTATATGGGTATATTCAAGTCAGTCGTGTTTCTGCTACTGTTTTTTTGTTTCCTTGTTCAAGAAAGTAATGGTGCAGAATATAATTGCAGGACAAAGTTGTTTTCAAGTGAAGCATTTGTCACTCTGAAGGTACATTTTTTTATTCATGACAAAGTGTTTCTGCAAACAGTTTGTCATGATTTACCTGCTGGTGAGCATGAAATGGGTGTGGTCTGGCATAATCCGCTAGGAGAGGTGCAACGGCAGGATCGGCACATTTTTTCTCTTAAAACAGACTCTGGATACAGTGCATTCTTCTGGATAAAAGTACAGAAAAAAGGACCTTTGAGTGCAACACTGTCAAATGAGTCATATTCAGCTAAATTTTACGGCGGTTGGAATGTGAAACTGTATCTGGATGAAGTTGAAATAGAATCACAGAAATTTAAAATTGTTCAATAGTCTCAAAAATCAAGAGTAGTGAAGATGTTTCTTTTAAAGAATAGGTATAGATTATGGAGAAAATAACGGTGAATAAAAAGAAGCAATTTGGATATGGATCATTTTATGTATTTCTAATGACTGTATCATTAGTAGTCCTGACAGGTTACAGCAGTAGCGATGACGACGACGGGACA
This sequence comes from Desulfocapsa sp., assembly GCA_030635405.1. The sequence goes on along the minus strand of DAOVZA010000007.1, from coordinate 11,205 downwards.
GCAGGTGGCAGTGGCGGAAGTACAATAGAGAGTGCGTCAACAGATCTTGCTTATTATCTTACCGCTGCAATTAATGATGAATACAGAGCAAGAGATACGTATCTTGAGATCATTAATAAATTTGGAGAGGTTCGTCCATTCCCCAATATTATGAGGGCAGAGGAACAGCACATTGCAATGGTGGTAAATTTATTCAACACCTATGGAATGTCAGTCCCTCCTGATAGAGTTGGTGGCCTTCCAGCACCTGCAAGTATTGCCGCGGCATGTAGTCTGGGAGTGCAGGCTGAGATAGAAAATGCAGATTTGTACGATGAATTACTTGCCGGAACAAGAGCCTATGCAGATGTACAAACTGTTTTTAAAAGTCTTCAATCTGCATCACTTAATCAACACTTGCCAGCTTTTCGTCGTTGCGCTGAGTAAAAATATCTCTAAGTTTACTTTAACTGTTTGAGATATTTATCCTGGAGAGCCTGCCATTTCGGATCACGTCGTGCTTCGAGTAGTGTCTGGTTCAGGCTTTCCCGTAATTTATGATTCTCAGGAAGAATCATACCGTAGTTCTGTTTCTCAAATACAGCTGGAAGGATAACAATTTCTGAAAATCTATTTTCCATCTGACCTTTCTTGATGAGATATTGCAAAACTGGATTGTCTTCAACTATTGCATCGATTTTCTCATTTTCAAGATCAACTAACATTGATTCCACTGATTCATACTCTTCATATCTGACTTCAATTTTGTCAAGATAGCGTGACGAGGTTGAACCATGCAAAGCCCCGACATTTGTATTATGCAAATCCTGAGGACCGTTGATTTTATATGCCAGTTGTTGGGTGGTAAGAGACGAGGCAATTAAAGCTGTTATACTGGCAACAATAAATGTACTTCCTATGGAACCTACGACCACAAGAAGACGACTTGGGATAGTGTGCATATTATGATACGATGGTGGACCTTTAGTAACACAAAGAAGGCCGGGGATAAGCGCCTCAATGACTTTCCCACCAGTATGTTTTGCTGTATATAATTTGGAGTTTACTTTATGCTCAAAAAACCATAGGAAAATTGAGATAATAGAAGAGATTCCAAAGATTATTGCCAACACGAGGAGGAATTTTTTACTTGTTAAAATCTCAAATATGTAGCTCAACGGGCCTGCTTTCCTGGTGGCAATGGCAAGGTGTGTTTCATAAAATGAATGAGTAAAATCAAAAATTTTTTCGCGTTCTGGTGTAATTGAGATGCAGGACACGGCACCGAAGGCCTCACCCTTCTTTACCGCGTCAAGCATTCCACTCAGGGTATACCCTTTTAGTTGATAATCAAGCTGATTGTTTTTGGTGATTTCATCCAAAAGATAGATGCTTAAACCGGTATATCCTTTTTCACTTGTATTATCCTTAATGACAAAGGGTTCACATTCGTGAACGGCAATTATCGGAGTTTTGTCTGCTGCATAGCAGAAAGCAGGAACGATAAAAATAGCCAGGAGAAGGAAAGTTATCCCTCTAAACAGAACTCGGTATAATGAAACCAGGTGTTGCTTTGTCATAGTCTTACTCTTTGATGCACAATAAAGTCTTTACTCTATTTTAGTGCTTTTTTGAGTTTCTTTTCATCCTTCTTTTTACCCTTTTTCTTGTTTGTCTTTTTGTCTTTTTTATCCTCTATACCAGCAGCATTTTTAGCTGTATCCTTGGCTGCATCGGCTGGACCACAGGGGCCACCAACGCCAATCGTAGCTTTCATGGCAACATTTTTCCCGGCTTTTGCTGCTGTACAGTCCCGATCTATAACGTCTTTTGGGCCAGCTGTCGCATAGAGACTCCAGAGTACAAGTGATGTAACGGTTACTGCGGTGAAGAGTGTTTTTTTCATAATAAAGTATCCTTATTTTGAATAAGATTTGTATTTTTGAATAGTAGTGATTGTAGGTGCTAACAAAGCAATATCATACTTTCAAAAACTGGTTTTTTCACGAACTTTCAGGTTCATGGCTCGTTGTTTCTATTCGTGGTGATTTTGTGAGGAGAGACAGAAACCATCGAAACCCATCTATAAATTTTTCAGTGATCGAAGTTTCTTTTTCCTGTGTTACACCAAGGAGTTCAGCAAGATCATCATATTTAGCACAATACATTGGTCTTATTCTGAATAGTTGTAACTCCTGTTTCTGATTGGTACTTTTTCTATTAAAAACTGGAGAAAGAAAAGTATCAGCAAGTTGACAATCTGTGTTGTGTAGTCCTAGGTTCAGTGATTGTTTTTTTAACAAATAGAAAGGCCGGTGGGTAAATATTATAGAACCTCTGTTCTGTCGAATTGTACCATAGCTTAGAGGAGCAATATCTGAAAAATAACAACTCGTAAAAGCAGCTACCTCATGCCCTGCCGTGATCTCCTTCGTTTGTTTGTTGAATAGACGGAAGAGAATTATGTCATACGATATAATCGTTCCAAAGATAACAAGACGCAAAGCCTTCGGGAAGAGGTAAAAAGAGATAAGAATGACAAATAGTGAAAGGATAAGGCCAATGTAGGTATTACTAAATCCAAGGATGGCTACAACGAGTGCATTTTTACCGGTGGCAAGCAATAAATCTATGGTGGAAAAGGGACAAAGTAACATAAGGATATTAAAACCCTGTGAAAGCACCCATACAACGACGTAAAGAACAAATAGAACAACAGATGTTATGAAAGTCGCCATGAAACCAGATGAGCCGATGGCTGCAGCACTGCTTTCACCAGCCATGGCAACTGGAAAAAGAAAATCGGATACATGCTGTGAAAGCATCTGCATCTGTTCAAATTCACCACTGTTTATTGAGGAAAATATAACGGGAATAGCAATAAGTGCACTGGTGTTTTTCTCAAATAATACTTCCAGAGCATCCAGTGGAATGGTTAGTACTTTGGGTAGGGCGATTTTAGAGGATTCTTTAAGTAATATTAACCCCATTATTACGGCAAGGGGACCCCAGAAAGTTGGTAACGAATGCCAGGGAAGTGATGAACGGGAACTCTCTTCATTACTGTAATAGTTATAAGCACCAAGAGCAGAGATACAGAGAAGTGGATTCAGGGCAATTCCCGTCGTCTTTGCAAGCTCTTGAGCAAGGAGTTCTCCCTTGAATGAGAGTTTTGTTAAATCTGATGTTTTTGATGATGTTGTCTGCAGAGGCAGATCTTTTGCAATGGAAGACAATGGGACACAGAACAGGATGGCCATAAGAAGAAGCCATCCGATGTGTTTCAACATCCTCAGGTTATTAATCCTTTGCATCAAAAGAGACATCAGGCATACCACGCTCTGTGGCAAGCTCCAGATTTAGGTATTCCTGTCTTTTAAAAGCAAATTTCATGGCAATCAGGGAGGATGGAAAAGATTCGACCATGGTATTAAAACGGGAGATGTAGTTATTGTAACGGTTACGTGTCTTCTGGATTTCTTCCTCAATTTCATCAAGACTGTTTTGCAAATCAAGAAAGTTAGCACTGGCTTTGAGGTCAGGGTAGGCTTCAGCTACGGCAAGTAGGCCACCGATATTATGTGTGATCTCACGTTCTTCTTCAACTCGGTCAGGATTGGATATTTTGCTGAGTTGACGGGTTTTGCTCTGGTAAATGTTATCTTCATGAGCACTATAACCTTTAATAATCTTAACCAGGCCAGGTATCAGGTTCGCTCGTCTTTTAAGAGCCACATCGATGTTATTGAGTGCTTCTTCTATCCTGTTTCTATATTTAATAAACTTATTGTAACTTCCTACTAATATGGTTGTGGTGACGAAAGTGACAAATAATAAGGGGATAAGTATTTCTGGATTCATAGTAGTGGTACCTTGTAAACTTTTCGCTTCGGTAACTGGCACGTCAGCACAAGATTGAGTAGGGATAAGATCCTAAAATACAAAATCTTATCAAATGTAGCGTACAATAGTATATTTGATCTCTTTTTCTAAGTAAAATTAATTATCATTTCTTTCTCTTATTTAGACCGGTACAGTTTGTTAGAGTGGTAACGATTTAACTGGATCGGTTATTAGGTGTGATTTCTGATATATACCATGAAAACATATCATAGATTGAATAGAAGATAAAATATTTGTATTATCAGCTTTTAAAGTGTTACTTTCTCATTTTCATTAATTTAAACAGGGTTTGTACTATGAATGAGTTCGAAGTATTTTCTGGCACAAAGGATATTATCCTGGTAGCCCCACATGCGTATTCAGGAGATGACGACACAGGAACTATTGTGCAACTGATTCAACAGAATCTTGATTGTTCTGCTGTAATTAATGAAACGTATCGTAAGCCTAAAAGGAAAGAAAAACCACGATGTAGTGAAATACACAAGGTTTGCAACCTTAATAATATAGATGAATACGAAAAGAAGATCCCTGGTGTGTATAATGCGTTTGTTGGTTCAATTGTACGTTTAAAGCAGGAGATTATAGACAGGGATGGGAAGCCATATATCTTTTTTATTCATAGCGGGACAAGTTCACTATTTAATAATGCCTGCAAGCGTATTCCTGAAATCGATACTAAGGGGGTTGATGTTCTTATTGGCTCCGGTAAAAGAACTGAAGCGGGCGATAATCAGGAGAGTTTGACTGCAACAGAAGAAGAGGTTCAAGGCTTAATCGATGCATTTAAAAGTGAAAAATTTACCTCTTTTTCCACAAATTCGTTACATTTTAGTGCAGAGAAGCCATTTGATCTTAATCAACTGTTTAGACAGGAACGATATTGTCCCGATAAACGTGTAACATCCTTTCATCTTGAATTAAGTAAAAACTTACTTAAGGATGATTACGAGAGTCTTGTGGATACTGCCAACTGTTTGGCGAAAGTACTGGATATATTTACAGGTGGAGAACAGCCATTAGATCTTGAGTACACTAGTGATAACAAAATAGTCTCTTCTGAGACAGAGAAAGAGGAACTTGAGTTAACAATAAAAGCTGAAGATACTTTTGCTGTTCCTGAAGAACGAGCAGATACAGGTCTTGTAAAGGAAGCACATGCAAGATTGGCTGGTATATTTTTTGCTCATTATAAAAATGCATTGTTGGAGGCAGGCCAGTATATCATAGATAAATTTTATGATGGCAGCATTGAACTTGCCCGTCAGAAAAAGCCAACAAAGGAACTATCATACACTCAACTTGTCAAATATCTTCAAGAGCAGCAAGAAGACTCTCCCAAAAAGTCGTGGCTTTTTAATGCTGTAAATCTTGTCATTCAGGAGCATGACTTTTCAGCTGTCCAAGCGCTTGGACAATTGAACACATCCCAGAAGTTGTTATTGCTTCCTGTTTCGGATCCGGTACAAAAACAGGATCTTGCAGAAGAGGCAGTACTAAAGAACTACACCACTCGACAACTTGCTGAAGCAATAAAGAAAACAAAAGTTCCGCGAAACAGGACGCTCTATTCTTGCCTTGGCCGACCAGGTGAATTGTTTTCAAAAGAGTATAGCCATCTCTATTCAACAGATGCTCTTGCGTCACTAAAACCAAAAAAGCTCAAGACATTACGGGAAAAAATAAAAGCGCAAACTGAAGAAGTTCTTCAAGGTATCCGTGAACAGGAACAATATTTAAAACGGTATAGGGCCTTGATTAATACCATTGATATCGTGGGTAAGAATGATGTATAAAAGTTTTATTAAGAGAGTTTAAGAATTAATAAATAAAAAAGGAGTAAAAATGAAAGCAATGAAGAAGGTATTGGCAGGAGTACTGTTTAGCATACTGTGCTGTAGTTCACAGGCTAATGCAATTGATGTGTACGGCTTTGGCAGTTATTGGGACAAGGGAGATGTTGATGGTACCTGGGGCGCAGGTGTGGGTGTGAGTCTTCCCTTTATTCTTGATAACCTCAGGATCGATGGAAGGGCCCATTATTTTGAAGATAGTGACCTTGGAAACGATTCATTGAAAGTTATACCCATTGACTTAGGCCTACAGGTACATATTTTGCCGGATAGTCCACTCGATCCATATGCACTTGGCGGAATTTCTTATAATTATATCGATACGGAGCACCTTGATGTTGACTCAAAATTTGGCGCGTATCTTGGCGCTGGAGTAGATATTGATTTGGGAAGTTCACTGTTTAAGTTTTTCGGAGAGGTTCTTTATCGTTTCAGTGATATTGATGATATCTCTGGTGAGGATATGGATGTAAGTGGTGTTACAGCTAATATTGGATTAAAGTTTCACTTCTTTTAAGGCTTCTCGTTTTACAAGAAATAATGGTATCAGATTTTTAAAGGGCAGGAAGTCTGATACCTACTTTTTTGCCAATCACGGATGATTAATTATCGCTAAAATGCCGAATTCATAGCCGGTAAAATTACTCTTACAGTGGTACCGTCACCGGGAATACTCTCAACAGTAATCGCCCCGTTATGTGTACGCATAATCCCTACGGTCATGGCGAGACCAAGTCCTCGTCCAACAAATCTGGTTGTATAGAAAGGTTCAAAAATTCGTGGCATATCTTCAGGTGTAATGCCATGTCCTGTATCTTTTATCTGGCAAAATAAGTATTCGCGATCCTTAAGAGTATCATTCTGAAATGATATAGGAAACACGTCTGCTGACAAGTATTCAGAACCAAGCGTTATCTCAATTGTTCCTTCGTTTTCTTCAAGAGACTCAACAGCATTAACAAGTATATTTTCAATGACCTCTTTTATATGTTCTCCATCTATCATACAGGTGAGCGGTTGATCTGGTGCCGTGAATTGAAGTGAAACTGTATTTCGCCACTGTTTTCCGAGGGTAACTGTTATTTCTTTGACCAGTTTTGAGAAAACTGTTTCCTCAAGTTTAAAAGATTGCTGTCCAACGTAACTCAGCAACAATGTACCCACCCGAGATGCTCCTTTAGCAGCATTCGCAGCATCGACTGCCATCTGATATTCATTGGAACTTTTACTCAAAGAGAATGTTATGAGATCCAGATTGCCGCGTACCGCAGTCATTGCGTTATTAAAACGGTGAGCTATCGCTCCAGCCATGGTTTGCAGGCTTTCGATGTGTTTTAACTGCTCGTTATCAACGCTCATTTTTAAGAGCTGTTGCTCCTGTTCCCTGTGCTCGGTAATGTCCTTTGCAATATGCACTAAATGTTGAATATTTCCCTGCTTATCAAGAATAGCTGAAGAGGAGACCATAAAAGTTTTATACAAGTGCTGGTGGTGGATAATTTCTGTATGACTTTTAGTGTCAAGCATGGTGTTAGAGAGTGGACAGCCGATACATGGCTCTGTATTACCTCGTAAAACATGAAAACACGATTTACCAAGGAGACTTCCCGGTTTTTCATCAAAGAACTCATATGCAGCTTTATTGGCTCGGATAATATTCATATCCTTGTCCTGAATGGTGATGATATCGGTTAAGGCATCAAAGGTTTCCATCCACTGGTCTTTGCTTTCCTGCAACTCAATTTCAGCAGTTATGCGTTTTGTTATATCAACATGTGTACCAACCATTCGAGTCGCAGAGCCATTATTATCTGATACAATTTTACCGCGATCCAGGATCCAACGATAGCTGCCATCTTTGTGTTTTAACCTGTAAATTGTTTCAAGAGATGGTTTCGAACCATTAACAACGGCCATCACCTCATCGTAAGCCCTCGACTTATCTTCTGGGTGGAGATTGTCCTCCCACGTCTTAAAGTTATTTTGTAATTCATGGTCTTCGTAGCCAAGCATATTTTTCCAACGGGGAGAGAAATAGACATCATTGGTCTTCATGTTCCAATCCCACAGGCCGTCATTAGAGCCATCTAGTGCAAGCTGTAGACGTTCTTCACTAAGAACTAACTTTTGATGGGTTCTTGACAATAGGTTTTCCCGTTTTTTCACCATATTGTCAAAATGAATGGAAAGTTTTCCTATCTCGTCAGCTCTTTCGAGCTTAAAATTAATATCAGTTTTCCCCTTGGAGACCTGATTGGCCTTTTTTTCCAGAGTACGAAGGTCATGGGTCATTCTTTTTGCCATAAACCAGGCAAAAAGTAACCCAATCGAGATGGCAAAAGCAGTGTAAGTAAGACCATTCAAGGTAACAATCTTGAGGTTGTTGGAGATTTCTGATCGATCGAGGCGTATACGTGCCCAACCTACCTGGCGGGACTTTACATTTATTGGTACGGCAATATCGATAAGTTCGGAGGTGTCAATAAGGATTTGTTTCGTTGGGCTGGCATGGAGGAGCTGAAGACTTAGCGGATCATCAATATATTGGCCAACTTTATTACGATCAGTAAATCCAAGCACCTTGCCATTCATATCAAGAAACATGGCGTATACTAATCCAGGGAAACTATTTTGGGATTGTATTACTTCCTCGATACCAACAAAATCATTGGCCAGTATCCATGAAGAGCCATTTGCTGCGAGAGTGTGCGCAAGACCAATGGCCCCATCACTACTCTGGCTAAGCATAAAATCCTGTTCTCTGTCTACAAGATCAAAGACAAAGATAGACATAAGAACAGCATGGACAAGAGCTATGCCTATCATAAGTTGCCGCGAAAGAGAGGCTGTCCAGAAGCGATAGAATTTATTTTTCATGATGAAGAGTGTCAGTTTAAGGGACGAACTTCTTTTGAAAATTTAGCAACAAAAGATCTGACAGAAGCGTAGCTAGTATTTGTCGCAGGTTCAAAACGAGATAGCTCCATCGTTTTAAGTATCTTTGAGCCTTCGGATGTTTCATGGAGATGTGTAAGAAGCTCTTGTACCTGATTTACTATTATCTGATCCACATCAGGTAATACTACAAGACCGTTATTGGGTAATGAATCAGTCTGCCACTTTACTTCGAGTTGATCAGAAACTTCAGGACGTTCTTTACGAAAAGCATTCCAGGGAGGAGGCCATGTGGCCCCTGCTATGGTTTGGCCTAAATACACGTTCATGATGGAAGATTCCTGCGAACCGACATATCTATTGTCTAAATCGTCAATAACATCCACACCATGAGATTGAAGGTAGTATTGGGGCATCATGGTAGCTGCAAGTGCTGTTGGCGCAGGATAACTCACAGCCTTTCCCTTAAGATCTGTGACTTCTTTTATATTATTATCTTTTCGTACAAGTATTATTCCTCTAAAGTTATGATCGTCTCCCATTTTGGCGAAAACTGAATATCCCTTATCTATGGCGTTAATCGTCTGAAACGGGTTAGGGAGGGCAAAATGAAACTTGTGTGAATACAATTTTTGATCGAATGTTTCGTAGTTACGAGAGGCCTCAAGCTTAAAGTGAGTACCTGGAATATTATGAGACAGGTAGTCAATTAGAGGACCAAAAACTTCAAACAAGCGTTGTGGATTGTGGAGTGGGTGTATACCGAAAGTGTATTCTGAGGTATTGCCGGGGAAATCGCGACTGAATGTCGGATATTTATCGTCTTGCTCTACCTGCTGGCAGGCAGAAAACAGAATTAAAAAAAAGAAGCCACCAAAGAGCTGTATTGTGAAGCGTTTGATATTATATTTCATTACTGTTCGTGTTAGGACATGTTTTTTAATAGAGCTGTTCTATAAAGTATCAAAAAAACAATAACAATTTCTTCCGTTCTCTTTGGCCTGGTACATTGCAGTATCGGCATTCTGCATCAAGTTGGTTATTTCTGTAGCGTCCTGCGGGTAGATTGCAATGCCGACACTTGCACCAATATTGGCCTGTTCTTCGTTGAGGAAGAATGGTTCTGAAAGAATTTCGACAATAAGCTGGGCGACTCTGACCACATCACTACTCTTAGATATCGCATTAAGAATAATAGTGAATTCGTCACCGCCAATACGAGCGACCGTGTCAGATTCTCGTATGATTTGTTGTAGTCTGTCAGCGACTTGCTGAAGTAGTTGATCTCCTGCAGCATGACCCAGAGTGTCATTAACCTTTTTAAATCTATCAAGATCAATAAAAAGCAGGGCAAACTGGCTCTTCAATCGGTTGCTGTGCAGCAGACAGCGAGACAAGCGATCATTAAAAAGGTGTCGATTGGGTAAGTTTGTTAACGTGTCGATGGTGGCCTGGTGCTTGAGTAAATTTTCATCCTCTTCACTTTTGATTCTGGCACGAGCAAGTCTCCAGCTGAACAGCATTACCAGTAGAAAAACAGGAGTGATAATATTTACGAGAGTCATCAGTCTTGATTTACTCTCAGTTTTTATCATATTGGAAGTTATATGAGAAACAGCTTTCCAACTGTATTCGTTTTCTGTTGAATATTGTTTCTCTGTTGTTCCCAGCTCAGTATTCAGTTGCAGCGCCTGGAAAAGGTGAATTGTTGTAAAGGTAAATATCCCTTCTTTGTTCCTGAACTGGCCAGATTCTTCGGCAAGAATTTTTTCCCATTCTGCAGGGTGTGAAGATTTAATATTATTGTTCGTCTTGTTAAACATAAACCCCCATTCCTTGTCTGGTTGAGGATGTTTAAGCCAGTATCCTTCGTCATTTACAATTGATATGTGGTCATCGATATTTGCCACTGCATTCGAGAAATTATCCAGTAGACGTTCAGCCAGATAATTTAGAAGGAGCACTCCAATTTCTTCACCTTGAGCGTTGAACACCGGTGTACCAAAACGAATCATTGGCTTATGGGGTTTTTCTATTTCTCCATTCTCCTTATTGAGATCCAGAGGAGAAACGTAGACCATTGATCGATCTGTTTTTAATGATTCATAAAAATAGTAACGGCTGCTTTTATTTTGTAATAAGTCTTTTGACACAGGATGTGCCTTTCTCTGACTATAATTGACCCGGATAACTTCCTGTCCTTTAACGTCGAGAAAACGGACCTGATCGTATACTCCTTTAATTTCGGCAAAACGTACGAAGTCAGATTGTAAGTCCTGTCGGTCATCAGTGGAGAGAAACAGCTTATTATTTTGGAATACACTATGTTTTGCAAGATAGAGAACATCAGACATAACGGTTTGGAATTCTTGATGGATTGCCCTTTGGCCCATGCGAATATTGAGATGTTCACGTTCAAGAACGAGACTATCTAACTTTGCGGCCTGGGATAGATAAAAATACGCAAAGAAAATAAACAGCGCAATAGCCCAGGGTAGGAGTATGGAAAGAAAATATTTGGGGAATTTGGGGAAATTGTTCATGCTGCCCTAAAATAATATTTGTGCGTACGATG
>DAOVZA010000206.1 GCA_030635405.1 Desulfocapsa sp. | reverse complement strand
GTAGGCCGTTTTCTGCTCCCTTCGAAAGCTTTTTAGTGTCTTCCCCCTCCATATCGGCAAGAAAGAGCCTGGTAAGTGGAAGGATATCCTTACGTCGTTCACGCAGGGTCGGTACCTTAACGTGGTTTTCAATCAGACAATTGAGTAGTGGTTGACAAAATTCCTCCTGCTTCTCAAGTTCTCCGGGATCAACTTCCGTAGTTGCAACTATACGGCATTTTGGCAAGGTGGTTGATCCTTCAGCAACATGATCAATATAGTCATTGACCGCTTCAAGACACTCCAGGTTCAGAGCGTCAATATTGAGAAGAACCAGAGTTCCGCCGTCGGCTAGATGGACTGTTCCATAATCATGTAATGATTTAAAACGAATAGAATGCTTGTCGCCTTCCTGTTGATCAGTGGCACCAAAAAGAATTTCCTTAGACCGGGAATCATCGATATCCCGACAATCAAGCATTATCATGGGCGCTTGTGGATCAAGCCCTCTGCTCTTATGAAGTTTTGCCGCAAGATAGGATTTTCCGGTACCACTTAACCCGGAAAACAGTACAGGTTTTTCTCCACCAGCCAACCCATCAAGCTGCTTTACCAGCCGTTTCATCTTAGGTGAATTGGCAATCACCTCACCATCTGACGGGGTATGAGCATGTTGTTTAAACGACTCACGCAGAAAACTGATATAGGTCTGATCCTCCATTGCAAGCAGGGTACCAACCAGATTACGTTCCTCGTCATAAAAGGGCTGAACATGTATGTTCACCACCTTCTCCTGACCGTCGGCCAGAATCAGGGTAACGGAGTCAGCAGAGAGAGAATCGTCCTGCTTCCAGGCCTGTTCGATATTTTCTATAACAGCAGGAGAAAGAGCAAACAGTTCAAGTAAACTAGACTTTTTTACCGCCCGGAGCTTGACCTGCAGCATCTCTTCGGCGGCCTGGTTGGCCACCTGGATCAGCCCGTTCTTATCGGTGGAGATGAGCGCCACCGGAAGAGAAGAGAGTAGTGATTTTGTATAAAGGTCGTTATTAATTATCCGGCCGGCCTGCTTGATAACCATATCCTGGAGGTTATCATAAAATGCATCTAAACTTGTATCCACTTTTGCATTCTCCATGTGAACTACTTGTTAGGCTAAAGTTAAATTTCCTTCATTAAGCTACAGCTTCTATAGCCTCATCAAGAGTTCCAAAATGTTTAACAATCGAATGGAAACCACTTATTTCAAGGACCTCAAGAATCTGATCATTGGCATTACATAGGGCTAATTTACCACCTTTGGGTTTAAGCAATTTAGCCGTTACGAGAATGGTACGCAGTCCGGCACTTGAGACATAATCAGTTTGCCCAAGATCAAAAATTACTTTTTCCTCACCTTCCTGGATTTTTTCCGTTATCTTCTCAGCCACTTCCGGGGAGTTGTTGGTGTCCAATCTCTTTCTGGGAATAATCACTAAACAATCTTTTGTTTCGGTAAATAAAGTATCCATATTCTTCTCCTGTATTGTTATTAATTTAGTTGCTGAATTGTAGTTTAAGTTCTGCCATAGAACCTTTGCTTGAACTGCTCACGTCATCTGCCAGGTTGCGAATCATAGCTCCTGACATCTGTGCTATTGCTACATCCATGAATGCATCGTCATCACTGTCTAAAAAAGCATTTAAGTCCGGTCCTCCCTGTGAGTCCTCTAAAGGAAATGCAAGGCCCTCATAAAAAAGTGATATAACCAACTTCATCTCATCAAATTTTGCCCTTAACTCTATGGGACCACCCTTGAACAGCTTTTCTGCGTGAAGAGCTTCAAGAGCTTCACCAATCGCTATTCCAGCTTTGTTGATGACATCTCTTCTTGCACCCCAATCAGCACCTTTTTCCTCAAGGAATTTTGTTGCCGTAAGGGATGCGTTGTATCCTTCAAGCGTTGTTTCTGCAGTTTGAGAAACACCGATTTTAAAAATTTGATTTAATAGAACTGCGGTGAGTACACCCATGGTGAGAGCAGAGCCTAGAATGGGACGCATACTGTCTTCTACGCCGCTTGCAAGTTCCGGCATGGAAAGCAAGGACATCCCCACTGTAAGGCTCAGGCCAATCATAAATTGGCGACGACTATTCATTAATTTTGAAAGAATAAGCTCCATACCTACAACCATCATATAACCAGCTGTATATATGATCAAAGCTCCCACAACGGGTAAGGGTATTAAAGTCATGAATGAAGAAACCTGGGGTAAGAATGCCAGGACAATAAGGATAGCACCCGCTGTAATACCAACAATACGTGCCGCAACTCCTGTTACAGCAACAAGGCCCAGATTTGCAGATGATGTTCCGCCCGGAAGAGTTCCCGTTATACCATTCAAAAAGAGACCAATACCATGACAGGTTACGGTTCTTCCAACCATTGGCATGTCAGGTTTCGTCCATTTGGCATTGGTGGTCTTATCAATGGCCACAGCACTACCCACACTGTCCACAGCAGAAATAATTTCAATAATTAATTGAGGTATGGCAGCGGCAATAATAAGCTGTGGAGTTGGAATCTTAAAAGCTCCAAAAGGCAGGGCGACAATTGGTTCGACCATAACTTTCTGCACTTCTGCCATACCAAATTTACCCATTAAAATTGCCACAATAGTTCCCGCTACAATTCCTGCAGCAACAGAAAAAACCCTGATTTTCCCTGGTGTCCAGATGGCCATCATAACAATGACACCAAGGGTCGTGGCTGCGACTGGAATAGAAGCAAAGTCCATAAGACCATTTGCAAATCCGGTAAATCGTGTTACTCCGCCTTCAACGAGACTCAACCCGAGAAGGAGCAATAAAACCCCTGTCACCTCTGCAGGAAAGAGCGATTGGAATTTAGGCAGTAAGCGGGCAAGAAAAATAACAACCAGAGAAGAAAGAAGAATTCCACCAGCAGCGGCGCCAATGCCAAAGGTGTTGGCAACGGCAATAAATGATGCCATACTGATAATACTGGGATTGTGGATAATAAGCTGTCCTGAGCCGAACCTGCTCGGATAGTTCTGGATAATTGTAACAATCCCCAAAACCAGGATTTGCAAAGAAATAAAGCCCCGCATCTCCGCATCAGAGAGTCCTATTTCTTTACCAACAATCACCGGATAAACTATGAGTGCAAGAATGATCAATGTGTGTTGAGCACCAACAATAATGATGGTGGGAATACCTGGTCTTTCGCTTGCCGTAAAGAGCATACCTCGTGGCTTTTCGACCTTAGACTCAACAAAGGGTGGAAAAACCGAATCAAGCATTGTTTTAAAACTCATTATTCCTCCGAACATATAAAGGTGATTACGGGTTTACTTGTTGTTTTCAATGGGTATTTTCTTAACAAGGGTGATCACATTCTTATCGACTTGTCGTTTGTAATACACTTCATCCATAAGGTTTTTTACCAAGTGAATTCCAAGCCCACCAATATCCCTGTCTTCAACTGAAAGCTCAGTGTCTGGGTCTTCTCTTGTAAACGGGTTAAAAGGCAGACCATCATCTGAAATCACGACAACAAAAGAATCATTCAAAGAGGACACTTTGATGTCAATTTCATGCTCTGAGCCATCCTCATATGCATAAGAGATGATATTTGTGAGTAGTTCATCAAATGCCATGCAGATAGGAGTGGTAATTTTAGGTGACATTTCGTAATTTTGAGCAAACTCCATAAATTTATCATTCACCAGATCAACATGTATGAGTTTGTTACTTATTTGGATTGTGAATCCTTCGATATCTGAATCGGTTTTTCCGTTATACTGAAGAGCCAGAACAGTGATATCATCGGCCTGCCGGTTTTCTCCTTCAAAGGCGTGAACGGTCTCTATTACATGGGTAACCAGTTCCTCAACCGTCCCATCCTTCCAGTCGCTAAAAAGTTTTTCCAGAGCGTCATCTCCGAAGAATTCTTCATTGACGTTGTCAGCCTCTGTGACTCCATCAGTAAACATCAGGAGAGTGTCTCCCTCCTCTAACTGGTAGCTTTTTTCGCTGTATGCAATGCCTTCCATGGCAGCAACGACAAGCCCATCCAAGTTGGAGAGCGGTACGATACTGCCATCTTTATGCTTAAGCAGTGGAGGATTATGCCCTGCATTTGTTGTCTGTAATTCACCGGTACGAATATTGAAGATACAAACGTACAGGGTAACAAAAAGACAACCATCATTCCCCGTACTCAACTCGTCATTTACATGGGTAACGATACTGGCGGGTGAAGGGTCAGACGAGGCTCTGGACTTTATCAGGGTCTTGGCCATGGCCATAAAGAGTGCGGCAGGGACGCCCTTGCCTGAAACATCACCCACACAGAAACAGATATGCTCTTCATCAACAACAAAGGCATCATAGAAATCGCCGCCAACTTCCCGGGCAGGCTCAAGGATGGCATGGAGGGAGTAGTCATTACTGGATGGAAATTCTTTGGGAACCATGGCAAGTTGAATATCACGCCCCACATCGAGTTCCTTCTGCATACGATTTTTCTGGGTTTCTATGACTGCGTATGCATCATGAAGTTCCTCCAGGTTCTCTTTCAACGCCAGCTGGGTTTTAACACGGGCTTCAACAATAGCAGGAGAGATTGGCTTGGTAAGGTAATCAATGGCACCGAGTGCCAGCCCTTTGGTTTCATCCTCAACCTGACCCATGGCGGTGACAAAAATGACTGGTATATCTTTGGTGGCTTCATCACTTTTCATCTGACGACACACCTCATAGCCGTCCATATCAGGCATCATGATGTCGAGCAGAACCAGGTCCGGTGGGTTTGCTGAATGTACAGCTTTCAAAGCCTGTGCCCCATTAATTGCCGCCATGATTTTATAATTTGGCTTCAATAAGTCTGCCAGCACATTAATATTTAGTCGTTCGTCATCAACTATGAGTATTTTTTGTGTCTTTTCCATTCTAATTTATCCAAATATAACAAT
>DAOVZA010000345.1 GCA_030635405.1 Desulfocapsa sp. | reverse complement strand
GTTCTTTCTGAGCAGTGGTGTTGTAACGCCTCTTGCAAAACTTCAGGCAAAAACCACCCAGATTAGTCTTGGTAGGGAGCTTGACGAGCCAGTAGGTGTGGCAAGCAAGGATGAAATTGGTGATTTGGCAAGGGCCATTGATCGTTTGCGCATTAGTACAGGAAAACTTTTGAAACGCTGCGCAGGAAAATAGTCTTTTTTATAAAACAGCAAGCACCATTATGATGGTGTCTTGCTGTTTTTTTGTGAATTGTAGTTGTCCCTCCCTCTCTCTGCTTTGCTGCTTGCAAGGCACCTCTAAATCATTTTTCTTCAAAAATATCTAAATCTGGATAAAGTTTTTTTGCGCAATCGGGACAGATGCTATGGGTAAACTCAGTCTGCGAATGACTTGAAATATAGGAATCGATTTGATTCCAATATCCGTTGTCATCACGTATGTTTTTACACGATGAACAGATAGGGAGCAGACCACTGAGGACTTCTACGTCTTCTAACGTTTTTTGTAGATCAATGTTTGATTGTGTTAGTTTTATCTGTACCATTTCTCTTGTTTTTTCTATTGCAAAGGAAAAAAGTGTAATAGTACAAAATCCCATAACAGATCTTATAATAAGATCAGAAGGATATCTGGCAATATAAGATATTTGGCTTCCAAGAATGAAAATGCTTCCAAGAATTAGAAGATATATTAGTGAGGCAATTACCCCATTTTTGCCACCAAGTAAAAAAACGGCAATCAATGGAAACGTAAAGCTCCAAACAAAAGCTGAGTTATTTACGCCTCCATTTGCAACAAGAAATAAATAAAAAGAAAATACTATAAACATGCCTGCATAGTTGGCATATGAAAAGTTTTGTGATTTTCTCAGCCACAGTAACAGTAGGACTGAGAGTATCCCAACAAAGAGGTCAACTGAAAAGAGGATGATGTTATTTTGAGTGAAAGCTAATATACTGAAACAAATAAGGATTAAGCCACCAATTCCAAAGATAAGATTCAGTAGAACCAGTTTTCTTAAAACTTCCAGATCATGATTTTTGGGTAGCCCACAAGCAATCATATCCCACGAGATATCACTAATTTTCTTCATAATAAACCTTAGGTGCAGCTGCCTGGTTGCATCATTAGAAAGTTTGAAGATTGTAATTGTAACTCTGATTAAACCATATGTCTTTGAGATTTATGTCGTAATGTCTTTTGTATGGCTACTTTAATATGTTTTTAACTGCAGCTATAAATTCTTCTTCCAGAACATCATCATTGATTTCTATGCACAGCAGCTTTGCAAGGTCTGGTATATTAGCAGGGGATGGTGGGCCCTGATGGAGCCAGATTTCAAGGGTATCTTTCATGATTGGTCCTGCAATGGGACCAATGGCCATGGCAAGAGCATCTTTGACCTCTTCGAGCATGGGTGCCATAGCACTATCCAACTCCGCTTCGACCTTCTTTGGTTCGTTACTTGCAACTGCTTGGGGTGCTGGAGAGGTTGTGGAGGATTGATTGACAGGTGTTGATGTTCTCGATACTGTCATGGCCGCTTCGATATCCTGTGCAAGCATTTCTGTCGTCATGCTGATGAGCGATTTGTTAGCGTTTGGTTCACATATAATAATAAGGAGTGCTTCACCAGGCAAAAGTTTAATAAGCAGGATAGATTCATTATATTTAATCTCAATATTCTTAAAATATAATTGTGCCATATTGCCTATTTGTATGGTTCTGGAAACCAGAGTGCCCATACCTTGAATACTGTTTTTGTTGAAAATAGGCGGCATTTTACTCCCCTCTATCTGTCCATTTTTATTAAAAACGAAACATCCGAGAACGCCTGGGAGTATGGTGATTTCCTGAAGCAATGAATCCATGGTGAGTTATCCTGTTATTGTCCGGCCACAAAGTGCATGGGGTACCTTAAGATATTATCTGTTTCCGTTAGGCCTGAAAAGTGATCCTGCTGAGTACCGGGCGTAAGCCTTTTACTATATTTTCAGGGATGGCAGAGCTGTTAAGTTTGAGGCTTACGATCACATTCTGGCCACAGAGTATCAACAGTTTTGTGTCATCAGTCAGAGTGAATATAGTATATTCTCTGCCAGTGGCCCCAATTGTGGATTCAAGCTTGTCGGCTGCTACCGCCACATAGGTACAGAAGTTCGCTGTATTATTGTCAGAATCGCCATTCAAATGCAGGACCTTACCTTCTTTTGTGCTGATAGTAGAACTGTTTATTTCCGGGAAGGTACTTAGTAGTGTTATGAACTGGGTAATGGCAGATTCTGGCTTTTGAGGTTCCTGCGGTGGCAGACTTACGGCAGGTTGCACGGGAGCATCATCTGAAAGGTGCAGGTCGAAATCTTCCATATTTAAAGATTCGAGGCCTCCATCAGTAACTGGTGACGGGTTACTTTCTGCAGCGTCTTCATCCTTTTTTCTGCATCCTTCCAAGAGGATAAAGCCCAGTGACTCTTTGATTCGTGACTTCATGGCAGGGCAGTGGTTCTCAATTTCAATTTCTACATTTTTCCAGCCTACGATGAAATGTGCAGCGGCACTATCACTAAGATCCATGGCCCGTGCATCGAGCAGGTCTCCATCCCTGAAATACATGGTACCTGTTTTGTTCCCGGCATGGATGGTGAGCGTACATGTTTTAGTGTCAAGCTCAAGGAGCTGAAGAAAAGAAGAAAGGGAAACACCGGTTACAAATCCCTTTGAAGGGCCATCAAGGTCTTCTATGATCAGTTTGACAAGTAATGAAAAATCTATTGGTTTTTCAATATATTTAAACGTTCCCATTTCCCGAAGGGAGTTTTCCATGGCCGGTGTACCAAAGGCTGTCATGACAATTATGGGGATCTCTGCGTAATGGCTGCTCAGCTGAGCGATGAGCTCGAAGCCATCCATTCTGGGCATCTTGAGATCAGTTAAAACTAAATTGATTTTCTGTCTTCTGAGGGTTGTGAGAGCTTCAATACCATCTCCTGCTGTAATAACAGTGAATTGGTCTTCGTAGGCTTTAAAACCGTCAATCAGGCTATGGAGGAAGCTTTCGTCATCATCAACGATCAAAACTTTTTTCATACAATTCTCTCGGGTCAGTCATTATTTCTTTTAATAACAATAATACACGCACATTTTTGCTTCTCAATACGAGGTTATACAGAATTACCATGGAACCATGTGGCATGTCCAGCGAAAGGACATGATCAGGCTACTGGAATGATGATTTCCATTCGTGTTCCCCGCTCTTTAATAGAGCTTGCGGTAAT
>DAOVZA010000242.1 GCA_030635405.1 Desulfocapsa sp. | reverse complement strand
TCGGCACTCCATAAACGCAGCAGATTTACGTTGTTACCCTTGTAGCCGGGAATCGGGGTGTCGTAGGGGACACCAACGATCATGCGGGCAGGAATCCAGCGGGTTCGCCTTGTGCCCCGTTCGTCATGGTATGCTTCACTGTGGCCACCAAATCCAACAGTACATGATCTGTCTGCTTTTTTGATTTCCCAGGGATTTCCGGGATGCAGCCAGCAATCGCTGAGCTCTTTTTGCCAGCCGTCGACAATCTCCTGATCAAACATTCCATACTCGTAGCGAATTCCGTAGCCAATGGCTGGGATCTGCTGGGATGCCAATGAGTCTAAATAGCAGGCGGCTAATCGTCCAAGTCCTCCGTTACCAAGTCCTGGTTCCTCTTCATGGGTTATGAGCTGCTTTAAATCAAGTCCGGTTTCTTTTGTGGCCTGCTCAAATTCATCGTAGAGGCCGAGGTTGACGAGGTTGTTGTGAAGGTGTGGTCCCATGAGGAATTCTGCTGAGAGATAGCACACAATTTTTGAGTCTTTTTCGAGAAGTGCCTGCACTGAATTGACAAACAGGTGCTGCATCCGGTCTCTTAAGGTCTGGGCCACTGCAAGGTAGTAATCGTTTAGGCTTGCGGTCTCTTGAGTGACACCCTGTTTGTAGAAAATGTTGTAGGCAAAGGCTCGTTTAAGTTTTCCTATGCGTTCTTCCCGGTTGGTATCTTTTTGTTTTGAGCTCATAACGTCTCCTTCTGAGTGTATGTTCTTTAGAAAAACTATTATATGGATTCGCTTAAATATACCTTTAAGGTGTGTTCTTCATTTGGGGCAACTGTTCGTGCGTCTTCTAATGCATTTGCAGTTTCGATACAAAGCATGGTTTTGTGAGCATCCTGTTCCATGTCTGCCATTGTTTTTGCTTTCTTAATCCATGGGTTCCAGACAATGGCTGAAGCTGAACCTTCTGATGTTATCTGGATGGTTCTCTCAGTGTCATGAAGCGTAATAACTTCCTCTGTTTTCTGGTAGACCCTGTCAAATTCCTCACTGATATGGATGTTACCTTCCTGGATGCCAGTTTCATCAGTTAAAGCGTCCCAGTAGCCCGTTTGATCCAGACCTTGGACATAGACACTATCAATATTAGAGACTGTAAAGTAGCTGTGCAGAGCTGAAGTAATTGAAAAGGATTTTGTGTCGCAATTTTTAGTTGTAAGGGAAACAATGAGTGTTTTGCCAATGGTGATATGCAGCAATAATTTAAATCGATATGGCCAGAGAGTGAGCGTTTGATCTGAGCTTTCTAATTGAAGAAGAAGCTCTGTGCTGTTTTCATCTGGTTCATGACTTTTAATCAGTTCAAAACGAGCGGTTCGTGCAAAACCATGCTGAGGCAATGAACTATCCGTATTGCATTTTCCAAACCATGGCCAGCAGATTGGGATACCGCCACGGATTGCTTTCCCATTTTTAAGATAACTTTTATCACTGAGCCACAGGAGAGGATCTTTACCATGCTGCTGGTAGTGAAACAGGTGTCCTCCCTGAAGTGCAACTTTGGCAGACGCACTGTTGTTGTTTATTTCAAGATATTCAAATCCATCTGCGCGCTCTTTTTTTGTTATTATTGTTGCGTATTCAGGCAATGGCTGATGAGGCAATAGCAGTAATTTTGTCGTAGTCAGCTTTTTCAAGAGCATCCGTGGGTGCAAGCCAGGAACCACCGACGCAGGGAACATTTTTAAGACTCAGGTACTCCTTGTAATTGTTCTGTGAGATCCCACCAGTGGCGCAAAAGGAGGCCTGTGGGAATGGGCCGCCAATGGATTTAATCATTTTTATTCCACCTGCTGCTTCAGCTGGATAAAACTTGAATTCCTGTAATCCATACTCCATCCCAAGCATTAGTTCAGATGCAGTGGAAATTCCAGGTATCAGAGCGATGGGGCCATTAATTGCAGCGTTGAGAAGCTTTGGAGTCAGTCCCGGGCTGATGGCAAAGACACCGCCTGCTTCAGCAACAGCGTTTAAGTCAGCTTCCGTTGCAATGGTTCCTGCACCCACAATGGCATCAGGGACTTCTTTAGCCATCATTTTGATGGCCTCAATGGCAATATCTGTTCGCAGGGTGACTTCCAAAACCTTGATACCTCCTGCAACGAGAGCTTTTGCAAGGGGGACAGCGTGATCAAGATTGTGAATAACAATCACCGGAACAACGGGGCCGGCGTTGAGAACATCGAGTGCAGAGAGTTTCCAATTGTTTATATTTGACATGATGTTTACCGATTTGTTTTTTAGTTTTCGTCTGTGTAGGTGAAGATTGAACTTGCACCTTCTTCAGCGCCAAGGAGATCTTTACGCAGAGGGGCAAAAATCTGTCTGCCCAGTCCATGACGGCTGGGATCCAGGTTGTAAACAAATGCTTTGCGCTTGTTAAGCTCCTGTTCATCCACCTTTAGCTCGAGAATACTGTTGTGGGCATCCATGAGAATAATGTCGCCATCCTGAACTTTGTTGAGCAGACCACCGGTGACCGCTTCCGGGGTACAGTGAATGGCGAAGGGAACTTTTCCTGATGCACCTGACAGACGACCATCCGTAACAAGGCCCACTGTGTGACCACGATCCATGGTGATGGAAAGGTGGGTTATGAGTTTGTGCAGTTCTGGCATGCCATTAGCGCGAGGCCCCTGAAAACGAACAACGGCAACCATATCCCTGTTTAACTTGTCAGCCTTGAATGCATCTTCAAGTTCCTGCTGAGAGTTGAAAACCATGGCTGGTGCTTCAACGAATGTTTTTTCGCCATCGGCAAGGGCGGAGATCTTCATGATTGCCCGTCCAAGATTACCGGATAGCACTTTGATGCCACCCATCGTTTCAAAAGGATCGCTCATTGTGGAGATGATTGTGGAGTCTTTTGCCTGATCCGGCCCTTTGTACCAGATGGCTTTGTTCTGCTCAAGAGTGGGTGCTTCTGTGTACCTGCTAAAGCCATTTCCGGCAACTGTCTGGACATCATCATGGACAAGCCCGCCTTCCAGTAACTCTTTGATGAGAAGAGCCATTCCTCCAGCTTGCTGAAAGGAATTAATGTCGCCCGATCCATTAGGGTAAATACGCACAAGAAGGGGTGTGATGTCTGAGAGTTCTGCGAAATCATTCCAGTCGATGCGTATTCCTGCTGCACGGGCAATGGCAACCAGATGCATTGTTTCGTTGGTTGATCCACCCGTGGCCATGAGACCTACAATTGCATTAACGATGGATTTCTCACTGATAACATGGGCAAGTGGGGTGTAGTTTTCTCCAAGGTGGGTCAATGTTGTGATCTGTTCTGCTGCTGATCTTGTGAGGGCATCACGTAATTTCGTACCAGCATTAACAAAGGAACTTCCCGGCAAATGTAAACCGAGCATTTCAGCCATAAGCTGGTTGGAGTTTGCAGTTCCATAGAACGTACAAGTTCCGGGGCTGTGATAGGCTTTTATTTCTGAGGAAAGCAGCTCATCGTGACTGATCTCACCTTTGGCATAGGCCTCCCGAACCTTATTCTTATCTTTGTTGGCAATCCCTGATTTCATAGGGCCTGCAGGGATAAGAATCATGGGGAGATGGCCAAACTGAAGACCGCCCATTAAAAGTCCCGGCAGGATTTTATCGCAGACGCCAAGCAAGACAGCACCGTCAAAGACATTATGGGAAAGTCCGATCACCGTTGACATCGCAATCACATCACGGCTCATCAGCGACATATCCATGCCCGCTTCGCCTTGGGTGACACCATCGCACATGGCGGGAACCCCGCCTGCAAATTGCGCATGAGCTCCGGCAGCAGCAACGGAGGCTTTTATGATCTCAGGATATTTTCCATAGGGTTGATGGGCTGAAACCATGTCATTATAGGCAGAAATGATACCAATGTTTGGGATCTTGTCATCAAGAAGAGATGTGCGGCAGGTGGCTGCACATCCAGCAAGATCATGGGCCAGATTGGAACAGGGCAGTTTGTTGCGAAAAACACCATCACCCTTTGCATCGTCAACACGCTGTAGATATGTCTGGCGATGCGTTTTACTGCGCTCAATAATTCGTTTTGTTACGTTCTCAACAATTTTATGCATCAGCTTTCTCCATTACTTGGCCCAATAGATACTACAGTTGTTTTTTTGTTTAGAAGATTCATTTTTAAGGATAAACCGGATGGGCATCTCCTCGGCAGGCTCATCTTTTAGCGCCTGCTCCAAAACATCTTTTTTGTTTTGTCCGGTGATGTGTAAAAAGATGTGTTTTGATTCAAGAATGGTTGGCAGGGTAAGGGTCATTCGTTCATGGGGAGCATCAAGAGGAGTAATTGCCATGCAGATTTTTCC
>DAOVZA010000167.1 GCA_030635405.1 Desulfocapsa sp. | reverse complement strand
ACATCAGCAGCCGCTATGTCGAGCACCCTTTGATAATGCACGGGACGATCATTGTAGGCCTGTTTCTTAAAGGAGACGTCCAGAGTTGGTCCGGGTTCATGCCAACCTGGTGTGTAGTAATATTTTGCAACTTTATGGAGTCCAAGCAGGATATCATGAACAGGACCGACAAATTCAGCCGCATCCACAACACCTCTTTCAAGGGATGGAAAGATTTCAGCAGGTGGAATAAAAACTGTTGTCACGCCCATCTCAGACATAACCTTTCCTGCGATACTGCCAATACGCATTTTCATGCCTTTGAAATCTTCAACGGAGTTGATTTTCTTTCGATACCAACCACCCATTTGAACGCCGGAGTTTCCAATAATTCGTGGCACAAGATCAAACTTGTCATACAACTCACTCATCAATG
Organism: Desulfocapsa sp.; assembly: GCA_030635405.1. Next base: position 5,124 of record DAOVZA010000167.1, on the reverse strand, counting down.
CCTGACCATTTCCTTCATAGAACCATGCATTAATGGATTGTGCGTTCATTCCAAAGGGGATGGAACCAAACCAGTTAAAAGCCGTTGATTTTCCAGCCCAGAAGTAGGGAGATCCGGTTCCCATCTGAACAGTTCCCTTAGAAACAGCATCAAATGCTCCAGGAGGTGGAACCAGTTCGCCGCCACCATACAGTTTTATCTGAAACTGGCCATCGGTCATATCACTAACATTGTCACAAAATCTTTTTGCACCATCAAACAGGATTCGTACTTTTGGATTCCAAAAACTTGTACCCTGCCATCTAATCTTGGGAGATTCTGCTCTAACTGCAGGTACTCCAACGGTTAATGCCGCTGCAGCTGCTGCGGTTCCAATGCCTGCTTTTTTTAAAAACGAACGCCTTTCCATAGTGCTTCCTTTGTTGATTTTATGGGTTGAATGGAACTGTATTAAGGATTTCCACAGGGTGTTTAACAATACTATTGTTTGTATCTCTTAAATTTCCTAAGATCCAAAGAAAAATGACAAATTACCCTAACATTTTTCATTGATTTAGTAAAACGTTGCCATTGCATCATTCTTAGCAATGCGTTGACAGTGCTGAAGAAACCTCAGTTAACTTTGCTTTTTCAATCAAAACACACTATACAAATCGCAGCTAATCTTTGAAGAAACACTTTTATCCACAATAACACCCAAGGACACAATCATGACCACACCAGCTGACAAACTACGAGCTTTATTAAACAAACCTGGACTACTAACAATGCCTGGCTGCCACGATGCAATGTCTGCCAAACTTATCGAACAGGCCGGTTTTCAAATCGGATTTATGAGTGGATTTGCTGTCTCTGCCTCACAACTCGGTGTTGCTGACACAGGGTTAATTTCCTACGGTGAAATGGTGGCTCAAGGAAGAACTATCTGCAGTAGCGTCAGTATTCCGATGATTGGAGATGGAGACACCGGTTTTGGAAATGCCGTAAATGTGAAACGTACCGTTCAAGGATATGCAAATGCTGGATTCAGTTGCATAATGCTCGAAGATCAGGTCATGCCAAAACGCTGTGGCCACACCAAAGGAAAAGTTGTGGTCTCTCGTGAAGAAGCTTTTTCAAGACTTCAGGCAGCCATTGATGCACGTAATGAGGGACTCGATATTCTCATTATGGCAAGAACCGATTCCAGAGCCACCCATGATCTTGAAGAAGCAATTTATCGTACCAAAGAATTTGCACGAATAGGTGCTGATATTACATTTCTTGAAGCACCCGAATCAGAGCAGGAAATGCGTGAATATTGTAGTTCTGTTCCCGGTCCCAAAATGGCAAACATGATCGAGCATGGCAAGACTCCGGTTCTGCCTCCTGAACAATTAGAAGAGATTGGGTATAAAATAGCTGTATTTCCACTTACCTTGGTCAATGCCTCTATTCTTGCCATGCGACAATCGCTTGAGATGATAAAGAGTGGCAAAAAACCAGATAACGTATTGGATTTTGAAGAACTGAAATCAGCGGTTGGTTTTACAGAATATTACAGTGAATTTGACCGTTACAATTAGCCGGTAACATCAGAACAACAGTAAGAAACAGTAATTCGACAGCGCCTTTTCTATTCATCAGGTTTGCCAATCTGTAATACATCAGCCACGACTTCTGCGGCAAGTGCGTGGCCCGCTAAACTCCAGTGAATGTCGCCCACTCGGTAGAGATCTGTCTTTGCTTTTCTTGTAAAGGGTTGAAGCAGATCAATACACTGTATTTTGTTTTCCAGTAAATAGTCTCTGAGCAAATTGTTAGGCTGAGCCCATTGCCAATCTGTTTTTGAGACTTTTACATTGTCTGATGCTGTAAGTACGGTTTTTTGCAATAGACCATTCATTTGCAGGACTGTTGGAATAAGAACGACCACAGGATCAATATTGTTTTGTTCACACAACTCCAGGATTTCCTGCAAATAATTTTTTGTATAGTTCAGTTGTGTTGTTAATTTTCTATTCCTGTTCTTGTAAAGAAAAGCCTTTTCTGTTCAAGGCTAATTAATTCCTTTTCAGGCATTACCCTGCAAGTATCGCAATATTCCCCCTTAGGATGATACACCCGCCCCTGATATTTCTGGTCTTTCTTGATATAAGAATTCAGCCAAGACAGAAGATAAGAATACCTATAATATTTACGGCCCTTACTTTGCGATATGTCATCTCCGACAAATATGGAAAGCAACAGCACATCAGGTTGAAGAGCAAGTCCTTCTCGACCCAATATCGCTAAAGATTCACGAAGACCGATCCCCGGCAATCCCAGATTCACAATTTCAAGTTCGGGTGTGATCACTTCAAGTTTTTGTTCTAACAGTCTAATGTAACTCTGTGAGTAAGGCACATTACCAAATGTGAACGAATCACCCAATGCTAGAATTCTAACGCTGTTTTGCTTCTTCTCTATAAATTCAGTATCTTTATAACCTATGGAATTTAGACGAAAGTTATAATCATATCCATTGGAAATGCCTTTTCTCTTCTCATAGGACCTTGAATAAAGGATATCTTTAGGATCAGAGGCAAAATACAATCGCAGAAATACTTCCAGCAAAACAAATATCAACAAGAGCAGGCCAAAAAACAGGGCGACAATTTTCGAGTAATTTGTACCTGACTTATTTTTCATAATTTTGACCATACCCAGTTTCCAACCTCTATTGCTAACTGCTGAAAAATATACATGGCATCCAACACAGACACAATAACTTCCCCTACACAAACATCGCATATCCTGTAGCACCAACCATCAACGTCACCATTACACAATTAATCCCAAACAATAAACGCTTCGAATGTATCAAACGTGGAATAAGTGCGCCAGCTGCACACCATGAGCTGTGAAACACCAATAATCCAACTAGAAAACAGATTACAAATATGGCAATCTGCGGACCAAGAGGCTGCTCAGGATTCATAAACTGGCTGAATGCAACAATGGCCATGGCCCAGCTCTTAGGGCTTAATGGGTGAATCAGAAATCCTTCAAAGAAGGAAAACCGTTTTTCCACATTTTTGGTTGTAAGCTGCAGGGTCAGAACCTTTCCTGCCAGATACAAAATATAGACCAATCCTGCAATACGCAGAGAAGTTGCCATCACGGGTGAAGATACAATAATCTCACCCAGTCCGCAGGCAACCAAAGTATCAAGGATAATACAACCCACCGCCGTTCCGATAAGAAATGGGATTGAACTTGCAAAACCAGTGGTTTGGCCAATGGCCATCATGGTAAGATTTCCCGGACCTGGAGTTCCAGTCATAGCAATAACAAATAAGATAAAAGGCAGAAGATTGTCCAACATTGTGTAATCCTATTGTGAAAAAGACATTCAAAATAATTTCCCTGTAGGCAGATATATTATTGACATTGTATGATGTCAATGTAATCATTGTATGCATGACAACTTGGACACCACACATACAAAACAACGATGCACCACTTTATAAGCAATTAGCAGATGCAATAGAACATGATATCTTTTCTGGCCGGCTTCATGCAGGGGAAAAGCTGCCCACACATCGTGATCTTGCAGATATACTTACAATGAACGTTACCACTGTCACTAGAGGCTATAAGGAAGCTGAAAGGCGAGGATTAATTGCAGGAACAGTCGGGCGAGGAACCTATGTAACTTCCGATGCCGGAACAGATACCCCCATGGTATCCCATGAACCGCACGCTCCCGGAATGATTGAAATGGGGCTGGTTAATCCTCTGTATCATCTCGATCCTGATCTTGCCACCGGGCTCAAGAAGTTATGTCGTAGAAAAGATATCTCTTCGCTTATGCACTACTCTGATCCCGGAGGCCTTCCTGAACATAAAGCGGTTGGGGCAGAGTGGGCCAATCGTTATGGCCTTAAGGTAAGTAGTACCAGTATAATAGTCTGCTCCGGTGCCCAGCATGCCATGACCTGTATATTAAGCGGTCTGTTTCGTCCAGGTGATCGTATTGCCACAGACAGCCTGACCTATCCGGGCATAAAGACCCTGGCCGCCATGCTTGGTTTACGACTGATTCCTGTTGAGATGGATCGATCAGGGATGCATCCTGAAAGTCTGGACCGAATATGCAGGCGTGAACAGATCAAGGGATTGTATCTGATGCCCGGCGTTCAGAATCCAACTACCGCAACCCTCTCGCTTTCTCGTCGTGAAGCACTGGCCGAGATTATAAAAAAATATAAACTCATTGCAATAGAGGATGACGCCTACGATCTGACTCGCACAGGAACTATCTCCCCAATAAGTGCCCTTGTACCTGATAATGGAATATATATCGCCGGAATTTCAAAGGCTTTAGCTGCAGGGTTACGGGTAGGATTTATGGTTGTTCCGCAAAAATTCAGAAGATCGGTTCGTGAGGCTATCCTGAACACAACATGGATGACCCCACCACTAAACGTCGAGCTTCTAAGTATGTGGATAAAAGACGGCACAGCAGATAAAGTAATTGATTTAAAGAGAAAAGAATCTGCAAAGCGTTTTGCGCTGGCTAAAGGTATCCTGCATGATTACAATTTTACGGGTATAATGAGTGGTTTTTTTATCTGGTTATCCCTTCCCACTCCGTGGCGTGGCCATTTGTTTGAGCAGCGTATGCGGGAGCTTGGTGTAAATGTGTTTGGAGCTGAGAAATTTACGGTGGGAGATGCACCGGCACCAGCCGCAGCAAGGATATCTTTAACAGGTACAAAATCCATTGAAGAACTTTCAACAGGACTTCAACTGATTAAAAGGGTTCTCGATGGTGAATTACAAAGTGATCCTATGGTAACGATGTAATTGTTAAAACAGCCGCAACACCTACCAACACAACAAAAAGGAGACATTCATGTCTAAGAAAAAAGGTCCAAAACATTACCGTCGTCTGCAAAAACGTTTCCCTGAAGTTCTTGATGCAGTGCAGAACCTTGGTGCCACAGTCCGTAAAGCGGGTCCACTTGATAACAAAACATCTGAGCTCATCCAGCTCGGTGTGGCCGCTTCACTTGGCTCAGTTGGTTCCGTAAATTCTCATACCAGAAGGGCTCTTCAAGCTGGTGCAAGTGAAGAAGAACTTCAACATGCCCTGCTCTT
>DAOVZA010000136.1 GCA_030635405.1 Desulfocapsa sp. | reverse complement strand
TGTTGCGGTTGTTGTATTTGTATTTGTAGTCATGGTGTCCTCCGTTTTGGTTTCAGTTGCTAAACTCTTTCGTTTTCTTGCTTTGTATATAGCAGGAAGGATGCCAGTTTCGCCAAAAACGACAATAACACCCCCCATAGGGCAATAACATACCAATATAACATAACAATAAACGGTTCATAACAAATACCCAACGCCACAACATATGTGTTGCATGTGAAAACGACAGGAGTCACATGTGTAGTGAATGTCTCATTTTGTGTAGTTAACTATCGGCACATGTGTTGCATTGCTTGTGGATAGGTGTGGTAAAGAGAAGTTTCAATGCAGAAACGCCGCTTCTTCAGAGAACAGGAACTACTTTACGGTGGGAGGACAGTAATCCTTTAAAATCTGCTGATTATAAGCAGTAAGAAGATCATCTTTTTTAAGGCATCCAATTACCTTAGATGGTTGAGACAGAGAGACAACGGGTAAAAAAGAGAAATGATGGTTACTAAACAGGTGAAATGCTTTTTCCAAATTTTCATTTGCAGTCACCGTAACCATATCGCGTATCATTATATCAGCTGCTATCATGGAGGAATCGACGGGGGCAGAACTGTTTAAAAATGCGCGCAGATCACGAAGTGTAAGAATGCCAACCAGATCATCATCCTTATTGGTGATCATAAAATGTGGAAAAGAGCTATTAAGTATTTTCTCAAGAAGCTCAGCAAGAGGAGTTGTTTCTGGCAAAATAGTATGATCGGTGCAGATATAGTCACGAATTTTCATGGTTCTTAACTTATTAGCATCATGACCGCGGACAATTCGAATCCCCTGCAGAAGAAGTTTTGTTTCGTAAATTGAAAAACCATGCAGGAACCGCACTACTATAATACTTGGAATGCAGGCCACCATCAGTGGCAGAATAATCTCATAATTATAAGTTAGTTCAAAGATTGTGAGAATCGCCGTTATCGGAGCAAGAGTCACACCAGCAACCATGGCGCCCATCCCAACAAGTGCAAAATGACTGGCAAGCATGGTTGTATCAGGCCAGATAAACGTGGCAAGAATTCCAAACATAGTCCCAAGCATGGCTCCTAAAAAAAGAGAGGGAGCAAAAACTCCGCCACTCATACCTGAACCAATACACGAACTGGTGGCTACTAATTTAGCAAGGAGCAGAGCAAGAGCTGTAGTAAATAGGAAGTCACCCTGCAAAGCATCTGTTACTGCACCATAGCCCACCCCTAATGCCTCAGGAAAAACCAAACCAATGAGTCCGATTGCCAGACCGCCCAATGCAGGGGTGAACCATCCAGGAATTTTTAGCCGATCAAGCCCTTTGGTTAAACCAAAAGACATACTCATAAGAAGAAGACTAAGCAATCCTGCCATTATTCCTAAAACAAGATAAATGAGAAGTTCAGCCGGGTGTCCAAGAGAGAATTGAGGAGCCTGAAACAAAATGCCATCTGTCCAAAATGAGCGGGACACCATGGTACCGGTCACAGCGGCAATTACGATATAAGACAGTGAAGTGATTTCAAGATCGAAAAGAAGGATTTCCACAACAAACAGGGTGCCGGCCATGGGAGCCTGAAAAGTAGCAGCAATACCTGCTGCGGCACCACAAGCTACAGCTAGTTTTCGATGATCTGGACCGAGTCGAAGGAGCTGACACAATGAGGAGCCGATAGAAGCTCCGATTTGAACTATGGGCCCTTCACGCACTACAGAGCATCCAGAGGCGATAAAAGTGGCTGTGGCAAAACTTTTGACAAGAGTTACCCGGTGGCGGATGATACCGTCACGTCGGGTCAAAGCAGACATGACCTCTGGTACTCCAGGACCACGAACCTCTGGAGCAACATAATAGAGAAGAGGGCCAAGAATCAATCCGGCAAGAACTGGTATACCGACTCGCAGATAAACAGGTACCTGTTCAAACTGACAGACAAAATCACCATCACCAGACCAAAAGAGATCAATACCAAATTCTATAAGCCAACGGAAAAAAACAGCTCCAAAACCTGCCAAAGCACCTATTACAACGGCAAGTAATAGAGGAAAGAGGATACTGCGCAGTGGTGGTTTGGCTTCATGGGGCAAGCCGGAAATCCCAGGTTTCACCATTGTTGAGCCGGAAAATTATTTATTGAAGGCCGCCTTTACAGCATCGCTGGCTGGACCTGTGCTCTTTATGAATTGAATATTTTTATCTGCTATCGCCTTTTTCATCTTATCACCGACGGAATCCCCGATAAAAACTGTAACATCATTTTCCACCAGTAAGGAAATAACGGTACGGCTTATGCCACCGGGTTGATTCGCTGCAGGATTTTTTATCGCTTCAAGAAATTGTCCATCCCCATCAAAAAGCAGAAAAAAGGCAGCCCTGCCAGCCTCTGCGCTGATAGGAGTATTTTCTTCGGGCCCATTAGTCGGAACCGCAATTTTCTTAGTCTGAGCATTTGCACCGGAAGCCAGCAGAACAAAGAGTGACAAAACAATGCCGAGGGTAAATATCTGTCTGTATCGTGTAATTTTCATTTTAAACCTTTAACAATTGGTATTTTAAGGCAATTCAAGTGTTTTCAATTTTATTTTTACGTCTTGCCTTGTTGATCCTTTTTTGCTTATACATCTGCTGGTCAGCTTTTTTAAGAAGAGTATCAACGGTTCTACCATCAACTGGATACAAACTTACCCCAAGACTAAAATGGATGCTGATATCACAGGTCGAATAATGAATTTTGCTAAGTACATTATCAGATATCTTCTTCTCAATGACATCAATATCTTCATCATTTCTTACATCGAAAATCCCTACAAATTCATCGCCACCCAGACGAGCAACAATATCATTCTCCCTTGTCACACCAGTAAGCATCTGTGCCAGTCGTATTAAAACCGTATCACCGGCCTCATGACCATGAGAATCATTTATAGCCTTGAAATCATCAAGGTCAATAAAAACCACAGCAAACATAGTTCCATTTCGCTTGGCTTCTTTAATGGTCTGGTCAAGATGCTCCATAAACAGGTTACGATTGGGAAGCCCCGTGAGAAGATCGTGTCCTGCCATATGTTTGAGCTTTTCCTGTAGAACTTTCAGCTCGGTGATATCTCTGTTACTTCCGCGAATTCCATGGCTTTCACCATTTTTACCAAAAACTGTCTGACAGATATGTTGAATCCATCTGGATTTTCCATTCTTGGTATGAATTTTAAATTCAACGGGATCAACATGACCATCCCTGACCATGCAGCAATTATGCTCTTGCCATTTTTCCCAATTATCAAAGGCAATAATTTTTTTTAAAAGATCAGGATCATCATAGAATTCCTGCGGGGTATAACCAGTGACGCTCTCACAGGAGGGAGACACGTACTTGTAATGTCCATCACTTGCCTGCCAGTATTCCCAGTCATTGGCAAATTCTGAAATCACAAAAAGTTTTTCTTCCTGCTCGAGATACTCTTTCTCAAGAAGGTGTAGCTTGTCTACAGATTCACGCAACTGCTTAATCGTTTCTTCAACCTGTTCACGATGATGAAAAAACTTATGCATAAATATCTCCTTGGGTAAAAAAACTATAGGATATATCTTATTGTGTCTGATTTTTGCGTAATATTCAAGTACAGGAAGCTTTCATGGCTATTTCATCGCCAATCAAAAAAAGAAACTCAAGGTTTTCACAACGGAGAATCCGCAGAAAATGGTACTCTTACATAACCACCTGAAACCGTATGGACACTTGTCCATACGGAAACAGATGGTTATATCTAAAGACTATTTGTGAACAGAAAAAACCGTCACTTTAGACTTCAGTAACGGTGATAGCACCCTCTGGACATACTTCAACGCAGGTCTCACAACCAAGACATTCATCCATTTCAACTGCCTCAGATTTCTCTTCAACCAGCTCAAGCACAGATGCAGGGCAACTATCAATACACTCTTCACAACCTGTACATTTATCTTTATCAATATCTACCTGGAACGACATAATAACTCTCCTTCTGTTATGGGCGAAACACGCCCTAATAAAATAGTACTCCTTCCTTTAATTCCAACACCTCATTCCATAATAAGGCTTTTCGTAAAAAGAAGGTAACATATAATTATTTCTTCTTGCACTATCATTTTGGTACCACATTTATGGTACCCTTTATATTACTATAATACCGCACATCAGGAAGGTATAGTTTTTTGTGAAAAAATGAGGGCAAGAGGAATTTTAGAGCGATAAAAGCCTCTACGCTATCGATTGATTTAGACAAATTATCAGAACTATGCCTTAAATTGCTTTATTTCTTTTACTACAAAACAGGAATCACCACAGGAAAATCCATCAAAAAGCTTATTTGCAGGCGTCTCCAGTAATATTTTCAACTTATCAGCTGATACGGGCGGACTGAAAAAATACCCCTGGATCAAACGACATCCGTGTTCACACATAAATTCAAGCTGTCCAGCAGTTTCAACTCCTTCTGCAACAATATCCAAACCAAGATTTTTTGCCATATTAATTATGGTGGAGGTAAGAACAACATCATCCTCGTCATCGGGCAGGTTCTTCACAAAAGAACGATCTATTTTTAAGATATCAATTGGTAATTGCTTTAGATATGAAAGAGAAGAGTATCCGGTACCAAAATCATCAACTGATATTTTGATCCCCATCTTTTTCAGCTTCCACAACTGATTAATAGCAAGCTCTTCATTCTCCATCATCAGTGTTTCAGTAATTTCCAGCTCAAGCATACTGGCCGGCAAACCACTGTCCTGAAGAGCCTCATAAACACTGTCAAGAAAATCCTCTTGAGCAAATTGCCGTGGTGACAGATTAACAGCCATGTTTATGTTAAAACCCATAGCTTTCCATTCAGCAGCCTGACTGCACGCAGTCCTTAAAACAAATTCCCCAAGGGGGACAATAAGACCTGTTGACTCAGCAAGGGGAATAAACTCAAAAGGTGGTATGATGTTACCGGGTTCAGGCTCCCAACGTACCAGTGCTTCAACCCCTACCATACATCGTGTACTGATATCCATCTTCGGCTGATAATAAACAACAAACTCATCATTTTCTAAAGCATTTCGCAGTTTGGTACTCAGAGTAAAGCGACGCTTCATTTGTTCATTTAACTCTTTGGTAAAAACACAATAGGCATTCTTTCCCTCTTTTTTGGCACGATACATTGCAAGATCTGCATTACTAAGCAATGCATTCTCAGTATCACCGTCCTCAGGAGCCTGGGCAACACCCGCACTGATGGTAAAGAAGTACTCTTGACCATCGATCACAAAGGGAATACGAAAGTTCTCAGCAATCCGCTGAGCTGTTTCTGCAGCGATCTCGATATCTGTTAAATTTTCCAGAAGAACGATAAAATCATCACTACCCTGTCTGGCAACAGTGTCATTCTCACGAACACATTCTTTTATTCGCAAGGCCGCCTGCTGAAGGAGTACATCACCGGTCTTATGGCCTAATGAGTCATTGAGCAGCCTGAAATCATCAATATCCACCACGATGATGGCCAGCTTACTGCGCTGTTCTTTGGCATGCCGCAGAGCAACTTTCAAACGATCAAGAAAAAGAGTACGATTAGGAAGCCCGGTGAGGGCATCATGGTAGGTTTGAAACTGTATCTCCTTGGCCTGGCTATTTACTTCAGTCAGATCATGGAAAGAATAAATCACATTGTACAAGCGCCCTTTCTGATTACCCAGGGAGGTCATATGCATCTGCAGTGGACTGATCTCACCGTTTTTTCGACGAGTCCAGATGTCTCCCTGCCAGTCACCTGTCTTAACAAGGAAGTTCCATCTTTCTTCATGGAATTCTGCAGGATGCATACCGGCTTTAAGAATAGACATCTGCTTCCCGATCAGTTCTGACTCTTCATAACCAGTAATACTCAGCCCTGCCGGATTCATCTTCTGGATTCTGCCATCAGAATCGGTAATTGCAATACCTTCCAGAGTATTGGCAAAAATTTTATCTAAAAGCAGCAGTTGCCTTTCTGTATATTTTTGATGGCTGATATCCAGAATGTAGCCATGATAGTGGGTGATTTTCCCATTACTGTCTCGAATGGTAGTCGTCTGATCAAAAATCCAGTGAACAGTACCATCAGCACCAACAACTCTGTACTCCTGATAGAACAGATTCTTTTTGGACCTACCGTACAGAAGTACTTGCCCGGAAACTCTTTCCACATCATCTGGATGAATGATATCGATATATGCAACTCGGCCTTCCAGCAGATCAGCCGGATCATAACCAAGTACTTTTTGAACATTGGGGGAAACGTACTCCACCGGCCAGCCCTCTGCAGCCTTCCACTTAAACACAACCGTGGGACCTGAATTAAAAAGCTGT
>DAOVZA010000198.1 GCA_030635405.1 Desulfocapsa sp. | reverse complement strand
CTTCAGAAGTGTTAGCAAGAGTCGGAACTCATATTCATCTTCGTCAACTACAGTATCAACTGGAAGAAAAGAATCAGCAGTTACGTGAGGAAAAACAAAAAACCGAGGGCCTGCTGTGCCATGTCCTGCCAAAACCCATTGCCCAGGAACTTATGGCAACGGGCACCTGCAAGGCAAAGCTTTTTACGGAAACAACGGTCTGTTTTGCAGATATTGTAGATTTCACTGCTACTTCATCGATTCTTTCCCCGGAAGTAATAATCTACGAACTCAATGAAATGTTTACTGCCTTTGACCGGATATCTCTTAAACACAACTGTGAACGTATGAAAACCATGGGGGATGCCTATCTTTTTGTTTGTGGTATTCCTGATCCTGATCCAGATCATGCTGCAAATGTGGCAAGGGCAGCTTTGGAAATGGTTGAGTTTCTTGGCAGAAGAAATCAGATAGCTGAAGTTTCCTGGAGAATTCGTGTTGGAATCAATAGCGGTCCACTGGTCGGTGGCGTGGTGGGAACGGACAAGTATCTGTATGATATCTTCGGTGATACTGTGAATATTTCATCCCGAGTGGAAAAATCAGCTCAGCCCATGCGAGTAAATGTATCGAGTGCAACCTATGAACGGTTAAAAGATAGCTTTCGCTTTAGCAACGGAAACACTGTTGAAATGAAAGGGAAAGGGCTGCAGACTGTTTATACACTTATTGGAAGTTTGTGATACTGTGGAGCTTTTCATAAATACTTAACCTTGCTAGTGGATTTATTATCAACAGTGCGACACATATTATGCTGTAGCCTTCCCCAGTAGAGTTTAATTGAAAGGAGTTTTAACAATGAAAAATCTGATCACTCTCTGCATATTGGCAAGTATTTGCCTATCGCCATTGCAAGGTCATAGCAAAAACCTGCAATTAACCCTAGCCACCGGTGAATGGCAACCATACACATCGAAGGAAATGACAAATTATGGAATATTTACAGAAATAATTTCAGCAGTATTTGACGAAATGGGTGTCGATCCACAATATCGTTTCTATCCTTGGCGGCGATGTTTTCTGAATGTAAAAAATGGTGATAATTTTGGTGCCTTTCCATATAGCATTACAGAAGAGAGAAGAAAAGATGTTTTCTTTTCAGAGTCAGTCGTTCCTTCCCAAAATTTGCTCTTTTATCGTATTGATAAATTTCCTCAAGGCATCGTTTATGAGCATCTTGAAGATTTGCAAAAATACCATTTGGGAGGAGTTATGGGCTATTTTTATGAAGAAATATTTAAAAAGGAAAATTTAACAGTCTCATATATTTCAACAGAAGAAAAGATGTTGAAAGTCCTCTACAATAAGAGAATAGATTTTATGCCAATGAACGGGCAAGTAGGATGGCATCTTATACGAAAACAATACCCTGAAGAAATCGAAAAATTTGCCACACTTCCCAAACCATTAAGCTCAGAGGGGCTTCATCTTATTATTTCCAAGAAATATCCAGATGCAGAGAAGTTACTAAAACAATTTAATAAAGCTCTACAGATTGTTAAAAACAAGCCAATTTATAAGTCAATCCTCAACCAAAATAAATAGACATGAAAATGGCTGACAATCTATTCAAAGCCGATTACAAGAACGTACGTATGTACGTTTCTTCGGTGTTAAATCAAAATGTAGCCACCCTCAGAGTTGGGAGTCAGCTAATTGGCGGGTGGGTGCACTTTGTCGGTAGTAATAATACCTGATCGAAGCTTTTAATGTTTGAATAACGCCTAAACATGTGATGTCTATGTGAAAAAATGTGTTCTGGATATTGTTAAGGGATACAGAATTAAGAATAGGGTTCGTGTCGTTAAATGTTTTGGAACTGTTATTGTCATTCCATTGATCTTTGCCCTGCTTTGAGTCTCTTTTTCAAAAATGTGTTTTTTCTGCATCATGGCAATAGAAAAATGTTTTAAGAAATTCCCAAAACTGTCGGCCAGTCGGCCAGTGCAGAAAGAATTTTCCGTTCCCTATCATATACATCAGGCTGCATCACCATTGTTGCTAACTGTTTACGGTAATCAGAAAGAGTTATACCACAATCGGCATCTGCATTAGTGATACGATCCTTTCGAAATGCATTCCAGCGTATCCCTTCTTCCTTCGACAATGAATGCGGCCAATTTCTGGCACGGTAGCGAAATAACATCTCCAAAAGGCGTGGGTCTTCAAAAACCATCCGGGTTTTCGCCAGATCTTTTACTGACATGTCATGAATGTCATCCATCATTGATCTGTCTCTGTCCGAGAAGAAACCACCTCCATATAAATTTTGATCAGGATCAGTGATGACAGGAAATTGCTGATCTCCGTGAACCTCCTGCAATTTTCTGGATAGATCTGCTGTGTTTCTAAGCTGTAGAGCATGTTTTTCTGCTGTCTTTAGATCTACCTGCCAGCGTTCTGCCGCCTCTGGAGTGAGAGTGCTAATTGGAACGACCACTGGACATTTATTGATATGGATAGTTTTTAATGGGATACGTTCCACACCTTCAGGAAGATCTTTAATGGCAGTAAAGAGGCGTTTCTGAATTTCCTCCACCGAAAGTGTGAGCAAGGGTTCCGGGTCGTGTCGAAGATCATAGACAATGATTCCATTTTTATTCGTTGGATGAGGGGCCAGTGGAATTACAGGAGTGATACAGCCTTGTTTTGCCGGATACATGGAGGATACATGCAGGACAATCAACTGTTCCTGTAAATTGAGATTATTTCCAACTTTGCGCTTATCCCGCATATCAAAAAGATAATCGTAGAGTTTGGGATGACGATCTCGTACAAGTCGTGCCAGATCTATGGTGGCGTACACATCAGATAGTGCATCGTGAGCGCCTTCATGGCTTATATTGTTTGCTCGGGTTAAATCTTCAAGACGAAAACTGGTGACGCCATCGTCTTTGGTCGGCCACTCAATACCTTCAGGGCGCAGGGCATGAGTAAGGCGAAGCATGTCAATGATATCCCAGCGTGAGTTTCCATTGCGCCATTCTCTGGCATAGGGATCAAAGAAATTTCTGTAAAAGCCGTACCGTGTGAATTCGTCATCAAACCGGAGACTGTTATAACCCACTCCGCAGGTACCGGGCTGTATAAATTGTTCATGGATTTCAGCCATAAACTCTGCTTCACAAATGCCCTCTTTGGTGGCTGTCTGAGGGGTGATTCCTGTGATCATGCATGCCTCGGGCTGGGGCAGCATATCAAGTGCCGGCTTGCAGTAGTGAACAAGGGGTTTACCGATAATATTTAATTGGGTATCGGTTCGGATTCCGGCAAACTGTGCGGGACGATCTCTTCTGGGATCAGCTCCCCAGGTTTCATAATCATGCCAATAGAGTGTTGTTGTCATGGATTTAGCTCAGGCTGTGTTTGTTTGGTTTTGGAAGCGAGTAATGTGTTTAGTATCATGGTCATAATTTGCAGTCAAGCATTTGGATGAAGTGTATGCAAGGAGGATTTTAAAAACTCCATTGACTTATTGTTACAATGTGGCATTGTTTTGGTAGTGCTTCTTCTTTTTGTAAATCGACAATGCGAGAATCTATGAATAGCGACACACATTATATCAGGGTTGGCTGGATGATTGACGGAAGTGGTGCACAGGTACGGAAAAAGGTGCTGCTGACTGTAACGAATGGCATCATTGCAGAGATTGAGCATTTTAGCAGCGATGATCATCCTGATCCTGAATTGACTACAGATTTGACACGTTGCACTATTTTACCTCCCCTTGTTGATTGCCATGTTCATCTTGCAAGTTCCGGCTCTACAGATCAGGCAAGTCGAAAACAACAGTTCGCTGATGGCTATGACGCTCGCAGTTCTCGTATTGCCGATCATTTACATTATCTTTTTTCTTATGGTGTCTTGGCTGTGCGGGATGGTGGCGATCGGGATGGGCATGTACTGCGATATATAAGAAAGAACGCGGATCTTGATAAAAGAGACCCAGTGATTGTAAAGAGTCCTGGTCATGCATGGTACCAGAGAGGACGTTATGGTGCTTTCATCGGCAGGCATCCATATAAAGCAGATACTCTGCAATCTGCGGTGAATAATAAAGAGATAGATTCCATTGATCATATAAAAATAATCCATTCCGGATTAAACAGTCTCAGTGAGTTTGCAAAGGAAACTGAACCGCAGTTTTCTGCAAGGGATCTGTCGCAGATAGTGGCCCTTGCAAAAGAAAAAAAGAAAAAAGTAATGGTTCATGCCAATGGCTCTGTTCCGGTTCGTATGGCACTCGATGCAGGGTGTGACTCCATTGAACATGGCTTTTTTATGGGTGATGAAAATCTTAAACGAATGGCCGAAAAACAGATTGCCTGGGTGCCTACTGCTGTGACCATGAAGGCCATGCTTGATAATTGGGATTTGCTGAACGATGGCCGTTGCAAAAGGAATGTGATTGAAAAGAATCTGGATCATCAGCTTGAACAGATGAGCAAAGCACGGCAGTATGGCGTGCAGGTTACTCTCGGAACAGATGCCGGCTGCCCCGGTGTTATCCATGGAGAGTCTGTGGTTGAAGAATTAAGACTTTTTATGAAGGCAGGATATTCTCTTGTTGAAGCAATACAGTGCGCTTCATCCCGTGGCGCAAAACTGCTTGGGATTGATACACTTGGAAGCATCACAAAGGGAAAACCGGCTCACTTTATTGTTGCCCGGGCAACTCCTTCCATGCTCCCAAGAAAGCTTTCTTACCTTGAGGCGATCTATCTGAATGGAAAACCCTGCGATGAGGCTTTTTTTAATAAGATATAGGGTTGTTTATAGTTCATCGCAGTTAATTCAAATCATTGGTTTTTTAAGGAAGATTCCAGTTGAGAACTCAAAAACTTGACACCAAAAAGACAACTGGCTATATTATTGTGACAAATGTCTATGGGAGGTTGTATGCAATTAGCACAAGTAGAGCAAATATTAGGTGGCCGAAAGATTCTTGGGCATAAGCTCGAGAATAAGATGGATTTGGTAGAACTTGGGAATATTGG
>DAOVZA010000048.1 GCA_030635405.1 Desulfocapsa sp. | reverse complement strand
GCTCTGCCTTTTGGTTAAATGTTAAAATCCTTCCGCAGGGCGAGATGGAAATTAGCAGAGCTTCCATGGTGTCGACCATTTCTCTGTTGAAGTCACGTTCCACCTGTATGCGCCTGGTCATTTCCTGGCTGTAGAGTGCTAGTGAAATATCAGAGACAACGGTCTGTAAAAAAGATGCTTCTTGTTCTGAAAAACAGTTAAGTTTTTCGGAATGAATGTTGATTACACCAAACTCTTGATCTTTATATTTTAATGGCCAACTGGAGCAGGATCTGAAACCGGTTTTTAAAGAAATCTCACGAAGTGCCTTGTAGTGGGAAAGGGAGCGGATGTCCTGAATTATAACTTTTTTCCCAGTCATGAGAGCTTCGGCAGCAGGATTACTTTTATCCATGTCGGTAATAACCTGTTCGACTAAATACATGCAGTCTCTGTCAGGAATATTAGCAGAAGTGAGAGCGGCAAGGGGTGTGATTGCTGTCCCATCTTCATCACGAGTTCCTGCCCATATCAGGCAGTATTCATGATTTTGCATGATAATTTCACAACATTTTTTGAGTAGCTTATCGGCACCAGCAATTTCTTTGGAGTCCATTGCGGCAAGCTGATTTATAGCAAGAAGGATTTCATTTCTTCTCGAAGAGTCCATGTGATGTGATCCATTATGACTGAGATTAGTGGGTGTGTTTGTATGTTTAAGGTGCATTAAATTCATTGTGCCACAAATACGTGGCAAAAAGAAGCACTAAAACTACACATGCGGCGGTAGTGTGGCGTTAAATCCCACAAATATGTGCCGTTTAAATATCGTTTGCACAGGGTGTGCCGGATTGTTGTGTTTTGCAGGTATATGGAAAATGAAAGGAATTAGATAGCTAAGATTGACAAAAAAAACCCTTCAAACTGTTATCAGCATGAAGGGTTTGTGTGGCAGAGTATAAAAGCTGATTTCAGCTATTATACTTTGTTGGGATCGTAGTATTTAAATTTTTGACCTTTAAGAATATTGTCAACGGAGCGCATACTTCCTTTCATATAGAAGATATTGGGCTTTGTATCATCTGCGGGACGAAGAACCCAGACCTGTTCCTCAAGTTGATGAACAAGTTTATAAACAATGTTATCGGGGTCAGTGAGGTTTCCAAATGTTCTGGCACCGGTCGGGCACGCTGATGAACATCCTGTTTGAGTTTCTCCCTTAGATAATCGTTCTTCCCAGCAGAAATCACATTTGTCAACGGCATGTCTTTCAGCGCTGAAGTAACGCGCGTCGTAGGGACAGGCGAGCATACAGGTTTTGCAACCAATGCATTTCTTACTCTCCATACGAACGATACCCGTGATTTTATCTTTATAGGTCGCTTTTGTTGGGCATGCTCTAACGCATGGGGCGTCATTACAGTGATTACAGAGCACTGGTATGAACTCAACCTGCCTATCAAGGGTACCAGTGTATCTTTTTGTAAGGATACGTGTCCTGTAACCATACTCAGGGACATGATTTGTCTTGTTGCATGATTCCACACATTTTTCACAATCGATGCAGAGAGATTGCCTGATGACCATGCTGTAGTGCGGATTGTACGGGAATTTCTCAACTATACTTGTCCCTCCTGATGCCTGTGCGGAACCAACGATGGATGTCAAAGAGAGAACTTTTCCTCCTGCGTAGACCCCGGCGATGGCAAGGCCAAGTTTAAGGAACTTTCGTCTTTCTTGAGGAGTTACGGACTCAGTTCCCTCGTTCTTCATACTATCAAAATTTATTTTAGGGAATTTCATATGATAATTATCCTTTTGTATATTCTTTCAGTGGACTGTCAGGGTTTTTACTTTCAATTGAGAAAGATATAAAAAAATGACAAATCCCAATTATTTAATTACCAGATTCTGTGATGTCGCTTCATCGCATCTTCTTCAGTTTCACCTTCTTCCATAAAGTGGATAGCACCACAACCAGGACAGATATAACCACCATCAGGGACGATCTCATGTTTTTCAAGCTGATGACCATTGAGCATCTTTTCACCTGCAAAGTAGGCAAGTCCTATAAAGCCAATGCCAAAGAGTGATGCCATGATCTCATGAAATGACGGTGTGTAGGTTAGCATTTCTTCAGCCTCTACAACTCCAAGAGAATGGTAAACAGATTCCATTTGTCCTGGGATAACAATGTCGTAACGCATGAAGAAAATACCAATCATCATAAGGCCTGTGGCCCATAGGATGAGGTTGAAATTGTTTCCTCGTGATCGGATAAGAAGATACAATGGCAGAAACATGCCAAGAAATACTTCAAACAGCCAGAAGTTGATGGAGTAATCACCGGTCAAGAAGGACATAATTACCAGGTGCTTTCCTTCTGATACCATACCGGTAATAATTTTCCAGATGGTGAAGAAAATGATTACAGAAATAAGAAAAATGGTAACCTGAGTAATGGCTTTTATAGCACGTTCCATTCTCTGGTTCATTATCTCTGGATTAATTCGCCAGCCAAGAGTTGTAAAGAAGAGAATAGCACAACCACCAGACATCGCAGCAGAAAATATAAAGTAGATTGGTAAATATGGGCCATACCAGAAGGGGCGGCCATGAAGCATTCCAAATACTGCACCAAGATTACTATGAGCAGCAATGCCAACAACAAGGCCAAAGAATCCCATGAGACGAGACAGGGTATGGTTCTGATCAAGAAGGAAATAATACTCTACGATCATGAAGACAAGATACATTCCATAGAGAGTACCCATCCACCACATGTTTGAAGCAAAGTTTGGAGAAATAACATTCCAGATAGCCATGCGAAAAGGGTTTTCAATATCAAAGAAAATAATACAGAAACCACCAAACATGAAGATAATCGACATATAAACGGCACGTTTGGCAATGGGCATAAAAGCTTCACCACCGAAAACATGACCAATGGAAGAAATAATACAAAGTCCTGTGGATGTAACGACACAGAATATATATGCTGAAATTAATAATCCCCAGGAAATCTCTCTGGTAACACCATAGACATGATGGTAACCGGTGAACATGGCTTGAAGGCCGACGACTGCACCTGAAAGAGTCAAAAGTGCAAACAATCCCATTGTGATTTTGTATAACGGGCTTGCATTCTTCAAGGCTTCAACGCCATGGAATCCCCATTTTTTTGAAATATTAACCATTCTTCCAGTCATTTGTTCTCCTCTTAATTTATATCAATCAATAATCGATTTATTGGCTATTGTGGTTTCGCGTTGTTTTTATTTGTAGTGTGCTTGTGTAAATTAATGACCGCTTTTACCATTGTCACCATTCATTGAGTTGAATCCCTTCACACCAATGTGGCAAACAGTACATCTGGTTAAGTATCCAAAGGCCTGATTTGAGTCATGGCAGGTTCCACAAAATTTATTGTGGAGAACTTCCAGGTATTTTCTTTTCTCAGCGGGATCATCAGAAAAGATAAGAGCCTCACCTTCAATAGTACCTTTTTTCATGGTGAAGACCTCTTTGTGGCAGGACTCACAAGATAACTCTGCTTTTTCAACATGGATATTGTGGTCAAAAACTACTGATTTAACGGGCTTATTAAAGACAATTTTATCGCTTGGAGGGAAATGGCAGGATTCACATTGAGTTGATGAGTCAAAGGCATCGTCACCATTATGACAGGATCCGCAGTATTTACCTTCTTTGAAAGAAGCCATGGTGAAGTTTTTGTTTGCTTCAGCAGCTCCTTTTTTCATGGCGAAAATTCCGCTATGACAGCTACTGCATTCAATTTCAAATTCTTCCACATGTTGATTGTGGCTAAATGATGCTTTGGTTGGCACGTTCCAGATGATAGGCTCTTCACTCATGCCGTGACATGCCATACAATTTGTATCTGTGGCAAAGGCGGTGTCTCCGTCATGACAAGCACCACAGAATTCACCCTCAGCCATTGCCTTCATTGTGAATTTTTTGGTTTTAACTGCATTTCCACGTTGCATTGTGAAAATGTCATCATGACAGCTGGCACAATCCATTCCGGCCTCCATGGTATGTGCTTTATGCTCAAATGTGGCTTTGATTGGTGTGTTCCATATGATCGGACTTTTAGGACCATAAGCTTTGACATCGTAATCATCAGTTGCAAGGCAATTACCTGTAAGAAAAACTGAGGCAATAAAGGATAGGAAACTGGTCGTTAGCAATGGGGTTTTGGTCATCTTTTATGCTCCGGTGGATATGGACAGTGAAAATCAAATAAGTGGTATAATTATAATTGCTTTATTAAATAAAATAATAGTTGGTAATAACTACCGATAGTGCCACAGGGTGAACTACTACTTAGTAGTGTTCTGTTAAGAAAGGGATACTGGTATATTGATGTGGTGTCAAGTTAAATTGCAGGTGAATAGGAGCTTAATAAAAGGATGAAATAGTGCACGGAATACCACTTAATTTCTAAGTAGAAAATAATAAGTATTATATATCGGGGGGATAATGAAAAGTGAGGTGAGTATATGTCAGGTTAAGGAAAACCCAACATTAATCAAATGCACAAAATTGCAGTTTATATTTTTTTGTTCAGATCGGCGATTTTTTCAGCGCCATCAATGATATTTTGAAGGATTTGAATCTCCTCGTTCCCAATGTCAACTTCCCGGTAAGAGTCCTTCAGGAGTTGAGCGTAGTTGATGATGCCATTGGAAAGGTTGTTGCTTTCGTTGATTATGGATTCAAGCTCTGCGCTTAATGTGTGTAGAGAGTTACCTGCGGTTTCTGGGTGGTCAATTTGCTCGAGTAGTGAATTAACAGAGTCAACAAAAATGGTAATTTCTGAGCAAGTATCTTTGTCATATTGAAAACCAGTTAAAAGGACATCGCTCTGTTCTGTCTGTTTTCGTAACTGCAACAGTGGAATAAGGGCTTTTTTATAAAGCAGTATCAGAGAAAAACTTATAAGACATATAATTATGCCAAGTGCACCTATCATAACCGTCTGGAAACCGACAACTTTGGAGCGCATCTGACTCCCAATGATTCTGTCAAACTGCATGAGATACTCTGTGAGTATCCGCATTTTGTCTTGCAGGATTAGACTATGAGCAACCTTGTCGTCACTTCTCAGAATTTGTTTAGCGAAGATGGCAATGCCAGAAACATCGACCTGTCGAGCCATACCCAGTCTGAATTCGCCAGGGATAAGAGTGTTTTCCTGAAGTCTTGCAATGGAGGAATTCAGGTTTTTGAGTTGATTGGCAGTTATTGCAATACTATTCCAATCTTGTTTGATAAGAGAGGTCGTGATCTGTTCTCGTATTGTTAGGAGTTGGAAGACCATCTCTTCACTTTGGGTGATGATGGTATTGTATCGTTCAGAAAGTTGATACTGGCGAACACTGAGGCTTATTACAAGAAACAGAAGGATGGCTACTCCAGTAAACACCAGATAGCTCATTTTTTTTAGAGACCTCATTGCTTCGTTCCTAATCTTTTTTCAGTTTTGAATGAGTGCAACTGTCGGCTGCAGGGCAAGTTGAACATTGGTGTGTTTCTTCGATACCAGCTGCGATTTTGTCTTTGAATTGACAAGCCATGATAATATCAAACTCTTCTTCATCGATGGTTTCTACCTGCAGCAGAATGTCGGCAAGTTGTTTAAGAAGATAATACTGTTCCTTAAGTATCGCAACAGCTTCATCATAGCAGGAATCAAGAAGGTATTTAACTTCTTTATCGATTGATTCCGATGTTTTGTCGCTCATTTCCAAACGATGAGAAACACCTCCAAGGAAGCCTCCGCTGTCAACCACCATTGCCTGAGGGCCTATTACATCGCTCATTCCCCATTTGCATATCATGTTGGTAGCAATTTCTGTTGCCTGAATGATATCTCCCTGTGCGCCAGTCGTTCTTTGGTCAAAAGCGATACTTTCTGCAGCTCTGCCTCCCATTAGAATAACAATTCGGCTACGAAGGTAATCAAAATTGTAGCTGCTGCGATCACTCACTGATAACTGCTGGGTTTGGCCAAGAGCCTGGCCTCGTGGAATAATAGTAACCTTATGGATTGGATCAGCGTCTGGTAATGTTTTTGCGATAATCGCATGTCCTGCCTCATGGAAGGCAAGAACCTTACGGTCATCTTCCGACATGATTCGGCCTTTTCTTTCAACACCCATAAGGATTCTATCCCTTGCAAGTTCAAAATGCTGATGTTCAACGCTTGTCTTATGTTCTCTGGCAGCCATCAATGCAGCTTCGTTTACAAGATTGGCAAGTTCCGCTCCTGTGAACCCTGGTACCATATGGGCAATCTTGTCCAGGTCGATATCGGAAGAAAGTGCAACTTTAGCGCTATGAACTTCAAGGATCTTAATACGTCCTTTTAGGTCAGGGGGAAGAATGTTCACCTGTCTGTCAAAGCGGCCAGGGCGAAGAAGGGCAGGGTCAAGGATATCAGGTATGTTTGTGGTGGATAGCAATATAATGGTGTCTGAGGTGGAGAATCCATCCATTTCAACAAGGAGTGCGTTTAATGTTTGGCTCCTTTCGTCCTGTCCGCTGGCTGAAGCTCCGCCTGCACGGCTCCCACCTACGGCATCAATTTCATCAATAAATATTATACATGGGGCGTTGATAAGTGCCTCTTTAAATATATCACGCACTCTTGATGCACCAACTCCAACAAACATTTCTACAAAGTCAGATCCGCTAAAGCTGTAAAAAGGTACGTGTGCCTCCCCGGCTATTGCACGGGCAAGCCAAGTTTTACCAGTGCCTGGAGGACCTTGAAGTAATATACCCTTAGGACTTACTGCGCCAATTTCACTGTATTGATCAGGATCTTTAAGGAAGTTTACAATTTCCTGAAGTTCTTCGAGCGCCTCAGGTATACCGGCTACATCATCAAAGGTAATAGGCTTTTGATCAGTGTCAGGGAGAATGAGGTTGTCTGACGCAAATTTGTTTTCCTCTTCTTCGAGCTTTTTTTTGCGACTTAGGGAAACGATTACCGTAAGCAATAAAAGAATGATGTAAACAATGGCAAAGGCTTGAAAGATTTGTTCAGATCGATCCTTTTCAAAAATAATCTGGATGTTCTTGTCTTGAAGTTCTGAGATGAGTTTTTCTGGATTTGGAACGGTTGTTTCGTAGCTGTCTCCACTCTTGTGAGTGGCAATGAGTTTGTTGCCGGTGAAAGTGGTTGATGCGAGATCGTGATTTGCTAGACAATATTTAAATTCGCTATAAGTTACCTGGCGTAATTTGTGTTCAAGAACCCATAGACCATAGCTTCCACCAAGAATTACTGTAAAAAGAAAAAATACAAATAAGTTACGAATCAGTATGGCCATGGTTTTCCTTGGATGTTGGGCTTATGTGGTTGGGAGCTTAACTTCTATTAAAATAGAGAATATTTAAAAGGGAATGAAAATAATCAAAACAATATAAATAGATGTATAAGCATAAGTCAAAAAAATAGCCATGGAGATATTATCTCCATGGCTATAAACCACTTGTAAAACAGGAAAGGATGGTGCTTAGTGCTTAAATCAAAATTGTGCTCGTTTGGGGGACTTTATCCAAAAATTGCTTTGAATAAATTGGATACCAATGATACAGGGCTACCACTTTCAGAAATACCAGCAACCATACATGCAACAGCCCATACGCCAATTGAAGCAGCGGCAATGCTAATTGCTGTAACAGCAACCTTGGAAATTTCAGAGCTAGTGTTTGCTTCAACCTGGGTTCGTGCCTTATGGAGTTCTTGGGTGCTTTTCATAGTATTTCTCTAGTGTTAGAGTTTAATATCTATTGTAAGGTTTTAAGCACCTGTGATAGCGTGATATAAACTTGTAAGTATCTCAAGTGGAGCACCAATTTCAAGTACTGCACTTGATAAACATACTAATCCCCACGCGCCAACAGCTATTGCAAATGCTGCTGTAGTGTACATGCCGACCTTGTAAAGTTCACTGTCAGTGTTTTCAATTTCATGAACAGTGGTCTGTGTTTTCTTTAACTCTCTTGTGATCGCTCTATTTTCCATGATAGCTTTTATCCTTTAAATTGGGGTGACCCTTGATTGCTTTGTTAACCTGTTATAGCTGATATGAAATTTTGAATGAGCCCTATTGGTCCGCCACTAATGATTGTAGCGGCAAAAAGTGATGCTGCTGCCCAGCATCCGATAACTCCAGCTGTTAGTGCAATAAACGCAACGCTTACTTTTGATATTTCTGTAGTGATATTGGTTGCTGTTTTTGCATTACTTTTGCTTTGTTCAATAGAGTGAGAAGAATTCATTTTTTTCAGCTCCTGGGTATAGAGTTGTGTGGGTAACTACTACTTATCCAATAAAGGCAGAAACAAAATTTGAGACGAGACCTGCAGGACCACCACTGCTAATCATTCCAGAGGCAAGACATGCTACAGCCCAGCAACCAATCATTGCTGAAGTAATTGTTACAGCGTGAACGCCAACTTTATTAAGCTCAAGACTTACGTTCTCATTAGCAAGACTTCTTTCTCTTGTGATTGTTGTTGTGTTTTTCATTTTGTATCTCCGTGTGGTTTTGGATGATGTTTAGTTCTAGTTGTCTTATGCAAGTGGTATTGCATGTGGCGTGCCAGAAACATGATATTTGGGTTTTGTTTAATTGAAAACATGTAGAAGCTATGTTTTAGGGCGGTTGCGGAAGAGAAATGTGATGCGGGTGCTACGCTTTCATGTTTAAGGAGAGCAGGCTAGGTGTGGCAATAGTGGTGCGGTATTTAGGATAGCGTGGCAAGAGTGTTGCAATCATAGATGCGTGCATCACAAATGCAACAGCGAGTGACTACGATTCTGAGGACTTAACGATGTCACTGGCAATGCCAATGCGTTGCATTTTTCTATATAGAGTTGATCGGTCGATGTTTAGCATGCGAGCAGCTTTTGATTTGTTGCCTCTTGCCCTTTTTAAAATATCGATGATTTCATCTCGTTCACTAATATAAGGGGGAAGGGTAGCAACGCTACTTTGATAGTGAGTGGGGGAAGGGGCAAGTTGAGACAAATTTGCTGGTTTCCGGATTTCTTCAGGGAAATGCTCAAGAGAGATAGTAGAGCCTTCGCAGAGAACGCATGCTCTTTCTATAACATGCCTGAGTTCTCTGACGTTTCCAGGCCATGAATATCGAGCAAGTGCTTCAATGGCCTGATCTGAAACCCCATGGATGTTTCTATTTAATTTTTCACGAAAGAGTGAGAGGAAGTGGTGTACGAGAATTGGAATGCCACCCTTTCGGTCACGAAGGGGAGGAAGTGTAATTTCGACAACCTTTAAACGATAG